>NZ_LVCV01000571.1 GCF_001647195.1 Rhodococcus sp. EPR-157
AACGGCGGCGGCGATCAACGCGGCGGCGATGGTGAGCACCGATGCCGCCCACGCCGCGAGCAGCATGCCCACGACGAGAATCGTCAGCGCGACGAGGGCACCGCGTGCTGCGTCGGGGGTGTCTATTCTGCGTCCGACGGCCTGGATCCCGAAGCCGGCGCCGAGTGCGATGACGGACATCAACGCGGACAACGCAATCGGGTGACCCCCGCTTCGATCGGCCATCAGCGAGGGCAGCACGGCGTACGCGACACTAGCCGCGCCGAACACCCACGGCGCGAGCGGGACGACGATGGTCAGGAAGCGCCGGTGCGTCGCGGCTGGAATCTTCAGGTCGTCGATCAACGGTGCGCGCATCGCGCGGGGCATCGCGCTGCGTGTCTCGGGCACGGTGACCATCCCGACTCCGGCGGCGATGCAGATGCTGACATGCACCACGTAAGCGAGATGGGTCGGCCACGGTGCCCACTGGGCGAGGATGCCCGCGACGCCGGCGCCGAGTGCAAAACCTGCAGTGAGGCTCATCGCCTGACGACGCGCACCTGCGCCCGGGGCACTCTGCGGATCCAACGCGGACAGTTCCTTGATCCAACTACCGCCGACCGCCATGCCGATTCCGAGCGCGACGCCACTGAGGATGCGTCCGCCGAACAGAATGCCCGCGGTGTCGGCGCCGAACGCAATGAGGATCGACCCGGCGGCGGCCACCGCCGTCGCGGGCAACATGATCGGGCGCCTACCGACCCGGTCGGACAAGGGTCCGCAGATCAGCAGAGCCGGAACGATTCCGATGACGTACGCGAACAGGAACATGTCCACGGCAACGGCCGAGAACCCGTGTTCGAGGCGGTACATGACCAGCAGCGGGGTGAACTCGTTTCCGCCCCACGCCACTGCGAACAATCCGGCTGCCACGAGAATCCACTGCCGGGTTTTCGTCTCGGTCGACGCCGTGAGTGTCATCTCGTGCCCCTGTCGTTCAGTCCGTGCGTTCGACGCATGTGCGTGTCGACAGCGGTCGCGAATCCGTCCACGTCGGCCGCCTCGATCGAGTCCGCAAGTTCGCGATGTTCGTCGACGATTTGCGACAGCTGATCCGGGTCTCGCGCCAGCGAATGTGTCGTCATCCGTCGCTGCCGCTCGCGGAGTCCGTCGTAGAACGCATCGAGCAATGGGTTGCCGCCTGCTCGCACGATCAGCCGGTGGAAGTCGGCGTCGGCCGCGCTGAACTCGGCCCTCGTTCCGGTGGCTGCGATCTCGCTTTGCCGTTCGAGGTTTGCCCGCAGCGAGGCGACGAGTTGCTCGCGGACCGGATCGTCGGCTGCGAAGGTTCGAACACTGCCGGTTTCGACGAGCCACCGTGCGGAGACCACATGCTCCGCCTCGCCGGGTGCGATGGACACGACCAGTGCGCCGCGTTTGGGGTAGAGCCGCATCCAGCCTTCGACCTGCAGGCGGAGGAATGCCTCGCGGACGGGTGTTCGGCTCATCTCCAAGCGGCTGGCAATGTCGCCCTCGCTGACCAGCTCACCGCCGGGGAGTTCGCCCGTGACGATCATTTCCTTGACCGTCACGTAGGCCTGCTCGGAAGCTGAATACGACTTAGACACGACATAGATACTAGACGACTCGGCCTTGCTATCCACATCGGGCAGACAATGCAGCTACGTCAGGGCGCCCAGTATTTCGTGGCAAGCTGGTCGACCAGCGGGTCGTCGTCGGCCACCTCGTCGAGCGCAGCGAGGTCGTCCCTGATCGCGACGAAACGGGGGTCGTCGCCCTCGGCCACTTCGGCATCGGTGCCGCCGTCGCCCTCCAGCTGTTCGAGCATCTTCGCCCGAACGCGGACCTTGAGGGTGTCGCTCATTCGTCGTCACCCTTCTTGAACACTCGACGGGCAGTCGGGATCAACACCACCAGCGCGCCTACCAGAACCACTACCGAGAACACTTCGAGCCACACGGTCTGCTCCTCTCCTTCAGGGGGCCAGCCAACTTCCAGCGGACAAGTTCCTGAGCACGGTGAACGCAAGAACGATGGCCACTCCGGACACAACTACCCATCGCGACGGGGCCCGCGATCTGCGGCCCCGAACCCAGAGACCCCATGCGACCACTCCCACACCGAGAAGTAGTACCGCGAGCACATTCGACGACGCAGCCGATACGAGATCTCCTCGAACCAGATCACCGAAAGCTCTGGTCGCTCCGCATCCAGGGCACCAGAGTCCGGTCAGTGCATGAAATGGACACGGGAGATACGTCGAGGTGCGCGGATCGCGGACATAGAGCGCCGCCCCCGCTGCAATCGCCAGCGCTGCGACGGCGAGGGGCGCGGCACGAGCTCTACGCGGCGCGGCGACGACCATCGGCCCACGATATCGTGATCGCTCGAACCGCGCTCGAAAGAAACCGGAAGTATGTTCGACGGCGTTCTCGCGGGTCGAATATCGACTAGCGCCTTCGATTTCAGAGACCTTTTGGTTTGTTGACCGAAAGCAATTTCCCGAATATCGTGCTCGATCATGGCAACACCCACGCTGTCGGTAATCGTGCCCGTATACAACGAGGAAAACTACATCGCAGAATGCCTCGAGGCGCTGCTGACGCAAGCGGACGAAATCTCGGAAATAATTGTAGTGGACAATGGTTCGACCGATTCGACTCTTCGCATTGTCGATAGCTTCGAAAATCGATCGTCCAAAGTGAAAGTACTGCACGAAACGCGACGAGGTGTCGCATATGCCCGGAATACCGGATTCGATGTTGCCGCCTCCGAGATACTCGGACGCGTGGACGCAGATAGCCGTGTCAGCCCAGGCTGGGCGCGCTCGGTCAAAGACTTCCTAGGACGCGAGGACGCCGCATGCGTCGGTGCAGTGAGCGGGCTCAACAATTCTTACGACTCACCGTTTCGTTCACTGAAGGGCTGGTTCGTTCGTAGACAAATCCGGCGCGGAATCTTCGGCGGCGAACGCAGGATAAAGAATCTCCATGGTGCGAATATGGCGATTCGAAAGTCCGTGTGGAATTCGGTGTCCGATTCGGTCAGCGTCGCATCGGATATTCACGAAGATCTCGATCTGGCGCTCACCCTTGTTCACCGAAATGTCGAAATCGCACAATTGACCGAAATGCACGTCGACATTTCACCGAGGCGCGCGCTCACGCCGCCCATCGAATTCTTCAAGTACATAGATTCGGGCACGAAGACACTCGAATTGCACGGAAGGTCGACCAAGCGCACAGCTCGTGCGTTGCGCGTCCACTGGACGTTCCACATCCTGCTCTTCGTACTGCATCGCCCCTACGATCCGAGCATCGGCCGATACTCGCTCCGCTACCTGCGCCGACAGGAGAGGGCACGCGGACTTCCGATCGACGTCACGGTCTAACCCTCGGACGCGTGGTCGTACGTCAGGGGACGACGATCACACTCCCGATCATGTCGGGATGCGGCGTGCAGTGATAGCTGTAGGTCCCCGGCTCGGTAAAGGTGTGCGTAAAGGTGCTGGACACCATCAACGGACTGCGGAACGCGCGATCGTCGGCCACGACATCGTGGGCCATACCGCCGTCCTCGAAGACCCAGGTCACGGTCTCACCGACCGATACCGTGATCTCCGACGGCGAATACGAGCGGTCGGCGACCATCACCTGGTTCGGCAGGGGTGGGGCCGCCGGTTCGGGGGCCACGTCCGACGAACACCCGACCATCGTCGACAAAACGAGAACTGCACCCAGCACAGCGAACGGTGATCTCACCCGTCCTACGTTACGGACCGGCGTGTTCGGCGGCCTGCGCGTCCCCTTCCGCCTTGGCTTGCGCTGCGGTCCTCTGGGTGAACTTCACGGCGCTGACCAGCAACACGATCGGGATCACCCAGTTGCACACCAGGTCGACCGTACGGGCGCCACTTGTTTCGGCCTCACCGATCGGATCGAGGGCGCCGGCGATGAAGTGGGAGGCAGCCATGACAACCAACACGATGCCCCATCCCGCGCTGATCTTGCGGTTGGTCGCGTGGAATCGCGGGGAATCCCAGAAGGCCTTGTCGACGCTCTCCCGCGCATACTGCTCGGTGAACGGGACGGTGAAGGCCGACACGAGCATCACCACGCCGAGGATGAGAGTGGTACCTCCCCGTGCAAAGTTGGCGAGAAACTCGTCGACATCATGGCCTGCGATGAACCCGACCGCCGCGATGGCGGCGAACGTCACCACGCCTGCGATGTCGATGAGTTTCACTCCACTGCCGCGCTGGTAGAACGCGACCGCGATCGCTGCAACTGCCGACAAGGTCGCGGCGAGGGCGACCTGGTTGTCGCCGAGCCGGGCAGTGAGGATCGAAAACAGAAACCACGGCACCAAGCCGATAACCATCTGACCGAACTTCATAGCAGGCCACACTGCCTGTTTTGCGCACTCCAGGCTCGTCACCCGTGATAATTCACCCGTCGAGGGTGGGGCACTCCGCGCGACCGGAAGTGACAAGAGGTGCCGGCTCATGAGCTCGGGTAACATCACCGCCGAATCGTTCGACCGAGAGGCTCCATGTTCATGACGACACACCGTGCCCGTACCAGCGCCGCTGCGTTGGCGACACTGCTGATCGTCCTTGCGACGGCAATTCTCGGCGCAACATCCGCGCAGGCGCGTCCCACACAGTTCGCTCCGGCCGGTCAGATCAGTGCGACCATCGGATTCGACCCGGCAGCCGTCATCGAGTGGCGGTTGGACCAGTCGATCATCAACCAACCGATCTTCGTGCGCACCGACCCGTACTTCCCGGGTCTCACCGACTTCTCCCTCAACAACTGGTGCAACTGCGCCATCAACTGGTTCAATCACACCACCGGCGAGGGCGGCGTCGCGTTCCCCGGACCGCTGCCCGCCGGACCGATCCGAACCGGCTCGGGCGATGTCTCCGCCTGGACCGACATCCCCGGCGGGTTCACGCTCATCCGCGGCGTCGGCAACTGGTGGGTCCCCTAGTAGTGCCTCACAGGAGCTCCTGACCCAGAAATCCGCCCTCGGAGACACCCGCCGGAATCGCGAACACCGCCGAACCGATCGGCGTCGTCCACTCGTTGAGCGCGTCGTGCTCGTCGAGTCGCTGCTGGACCGGCAAGAACTGGGTGCCGATATCACGCTGAAACGTAGCGAAAATCAGTCCTGAGTTGCTTGTCACCTCACCCGACGAGGGCTCGTCGTAGTTGTACGCCCGCCGAAAGAACTGTTCACCGGCATGGGTATGGCGTGCTCGTGCGATGTGCGACGCCGGCGAGATCACCGGAATTCCGAACCGATCCGTGGCGTCGAAATCGGCCTCGTCGTGCTCGAACTGCCCGGTGAGCGGCGCACCGGTATCCAACGTGCGACCGACTGCGAATTCTCTTCCGCCACGATCCAATTCGTCCCAGGTGTCGAGCTCGATTGCGATTCGACGGACGACCATCGAGGTCCCCCCGTCTCGATTCCAGACGAGAGAGTCGAAGTCGACCGCAGGGTCCGGATTGACGGTGCCGTCGACCTGACCCATGAGGTTGCGCATCGTGGTCCCTGACTTCTGTGCACCTCGCGCCGAGCGGAAGCCCCGCTGAACCCATCGTATCGACGCCATCGTTCGGACGTTCTTCGTCAGCACCCGTACCGCATGCGCGACGGTAAGAGGGTCGTCGGCGCAGACCTGCAAGAGCACATCGCCGTCGCTCCACTGGGTTTCGAGTCGATCGATACCGAACGGGGGCAACGCCTCGACCGGAGACGGTATACCTGCAACGGAGAACGCGCCCGGCCCGAGACCTACCGTGATCGTGAGAGCGGAAGGCTCCTGCGCCAGTTCGGGTTCCGTGTCCGCCAGCGCCGGTAGTCCCTGCGTCAGCCTCGCCGCGTCGGTCGTCCAGATCTTCAAAGCGGAGATCAACTGATCTCGTCCGGCACCATCGCGCAGGTCGAGTGCGACGAACGTGCCGTGAGCCTGAGGAGAAGTCGCGATTCCTGCTTGGTGTACTCCGAAGAACGACAACGACTCTCGACCGAATACCGGCTCCCCGGATTCTCGGGTGTATCCGTAGGCCACTCCCGCGGCACCGAGGGCAGCGACGCCTCCTGCGAGGAGGCGTCGCCGACTGATCTCCGTGCCACGCTGTGGTGCCGTGCTACCCACCGTAGTTTTCTTCTGCGCCTGGGAATTCGCGGACCTGCGCGGTGAACGTCGAGGAGGAACCGTCTTCGAAGGTCAGCGTGATGTCGGTGTCGTTACCGGGGGTGAGCGGTGACGTCACGTCCATCAACATGAAATGATCCCCACCCGCTTGGAGAATCTTCGTCTGCTCGGCCGCAACAGTGAAGCCGCCCTCCTTGGGCTTCATCACCATCGAACCGTCTGCAGCACTTACTACCTCGTGCAGTTCCATCATCGAGGACGCTGGAGACGCCGCAGATACCACCCGCACCTGCGACTCGCCCGTATTCTGGATCTCGGCGAAGGCCGAGGTCATTCCGGTGTCGGTGGCTTTGACCCATGCTTCTCTGACGGTCACCGAATCCGCCTCTGTGCTCGGGGTTTCGGTACTGCAACCCGCCACCAAGGCGAGTGACGACAGGGCGATGAGCATTGCTGTGACTATCTTCATGATGATGTCTCCAATGTACGAGTGCGATGCCGAAGCCCGATCAGGGCGTCAGCGAGGAGGAAGGCGACCAGGCTGATCCCGAGCAGCGGGACGAACCACCCGACCACCGTGGTACCGGCTGCGAGTGACGCGATCTGCCATGCGGGCAAGCGGCGCATCGCCCCGCGAGAAGGCAAGTGCCCCTTGGGTCGGCGTTGCCACCACATGAGGTACCCACGCACGATGACGGTGACCAGTGCGACGGCGAGGAGCGCCAGGGCGATCTGGTTGGCCAGACCGAACAAGATCCCCATGTGCAGGGCGATGCCCCACGTCGCGAGTTTCGCTGCCAATGGCCAGTCGGAGAACCAGTTCGTGTCGACGATGGTGTCGGTGTTTGCGTCCACGGCGACGGAACTCGTCGAGAACACCCAGGGCTGCCTGGTCTGCGAGACGACGAAAGCCCTGTCCGCTGCGGCGGGAACAGTCACTTCGACGGCCCCGTCGATCCCGGCCGCGCGGGCGGTGCCGAGGACGGCGTCCAGGCGTCCGATTCCGGCGTCGAGCGCACTTTCCTCGGCCGGCATGTTATGGCCGCTGTGATCACCGGACGCCGGCGCTGCATTGCCGCTGATGGACGAGCTCACCGTCGGCGTCGTCCAACTCAGGGAGGTTCTGAGTTCGCTGATGTTCTCGCCTGCATATTTCGACCAGGTGAGGCCCGTCGCCGACAGAAAGACCAAGCCGACCGCGATCCAGATCCCCACGCCACCATGCCAGTTGCGTGTCCGCGCCCGGCCGGTGACCGACCTGTCGACCGTGAGCAGTCGACCTCCGCGGCGATACCGCCGCACCCACAGGACGACACCGCCCAGTGCGACGATCCACATCCAGGAGGCGGCGAGTTCGCTGTAGATGCGCCCCGGTTCACCGAGGTGCAGGTGTCGGTGGAATCCACTGATCCACGTACGCATGGGAAGTGCGCCACTGCTGCCGTACACGACGGATTCGCCGACCGATTCCGCCGTGACCGGGTCGATGAACACTGCTCGTCGTTCGGATTCGCCGAGCGACGGATCGGTGAACATGACGCGAGTGGTGTCGCCTGGCGCAGCGGCGGGCCGCACAGCATGGACGGTGAGATCGGGCCTGATCTGTGTTGCGGCGTCGACTTGTTCGGCGACCGAGGTGGTGGGTCCGGTCGAATCGGTGTGCAGTAGGTCGGAATAGAGGATGTTCTCGGCCGTCGGCGCGAGTGCGTAGAGGCCTCCGCTGAGGGCAGCGATGAGAATGAACGGTGCGATGAGTATTCCTGCATAGAAGTGAAGCCTCATCACCAGGGACGGTGGAGGCGGAGAAGGGTCGGATGCCGACGGCCCGATTTCGGGCACGACTGTGTCGGTTGTGGACATGGGTGTACTCGATTCGTCTGAGAATTCGAAAGTCGCTCGGTGGCTACGGCTCCGCCCTAGTGGCGCGGTTGAGTGCACCCCAGTGCGCTTAACCGTGCCACTGGGGGCGGAGCCCCCATTACCGAGAGATGAGGAAGGAAAATTCAGACGAGGCAGGGAGGCCCGCGAGTACCTGCCCCCGAGCACACCAGCAGGCGGAGAACGACTTTCGGTCGGTAGTCCGTCTGATTCGCACGCTCGGTGTCGGACACCGGCAGTACGACGCCGAGCACGGGAAGTATCCGTCGCAGTACGGACAGCGCGTGGCTGTAACCGACGATGGCACCGCGGATGAGTATCGCGCACAGCACCGTCGCACACGCGTGCGCCGCCAGCATGGACGGCGTGAGGCCAGCGCCGTGGTGGTGTTCGCTCGCGATGGTGAGAATCGCGTGCCCGAGCACCTGGCCGAGGGCGAGAACGAACATCGTAGGAACACGGTCGCCCAGAATCGTCACGGCGCCGCCCACGGCCGCACTGACGACCACCAGCAGCACGAGCGCCGATTCGCTCGGCATCATGACCCCGCCGCCGACACCGTGCGCGCCGATACTCAACGCGCCGGACGCAGCACCGACGAAGGCGCCACGCATCCGTCCGCGAGCGTCGGGCACGGTAGTCATGCAGACACCCTAGTCGACTACTACGGAAGCTAGTAGCGAGCTGCGGCCTCGAGGCCGCGCAGCCGATCGGACGGTGTCCGACGTGGACAACTCGTGCACATGTCCGCCTCCTCCGTGACGAACAACAGACAGCATGAGCAGCGACGAGTGAACCTTCGGCCGGCGACGTCCACGAAACGGGGAGCCGGCATGGGCGCAGCCATCTGTTCGACCAGCTGTTCGGCGAAGGCACTGCCGAGCAATCTGTCGCCCAGGGCGGCCCCGACGTCCAGACTTCGGTTCGCGATCGAGTCCGTCGCGATGGCCCACAGCGCCCGCGATCGCGCTCCCGATGCAACAGACAGCGCGCCGATGATGCCGGTGAACGCCGAGGTCAACCTCTCGGGCAGCAGCTCCGCGGCGATAGTCCGGTCGGTCACCACACCACCGAGGTAGCCGTTCGAGCGAAGGAAGCATCGCGCGTCCTCGAGCGTCGGATCAGCCGCCTCCCCCGTGACCATGACGGTGGCAACTGCCACGAACGCCAACGTCGAACTTGCCGAATACCACCACAGCGTTCCGTTCACGCGCGCATCGGCACAGTTCCACCGTTTGCCTGTCTCGACGACTCGCGCCCGCATCCAGTCCGTATCGAGCATCGACGACGCCGGGAGGTCGAACGGACCCTGCAGGTACTCCTCCAGACCCGGCACCCTCTTTGCGGCCTCCGCGTAGACCGTCATGCCAGTCCGTCAATATCTATGACGGGACGCGGATGCGCGCGCACCGTCGCGCGGATGCCGAATACGTCTGCAAGCAACCGATCGGTGAGGGTCCGGGCGGTCTCCCCGGCGGCGACGACACGCCCTGCGTCGAGCACGGCGAGCGACGTGCAGTACTCGACGGCCAAACGCAGATCGTGCACGGTGACGACGATGGCGAGGCCGTCCGCGGCCAGATCCCGGACGGCGTTCATCACGACGAGCTGATGCCTCAGGTCCAGGTGGTTCGTCGGTTCGTCGAGCAGCAGGATTCGAGGTTGCTGGGCCAACGCCCGAGCGATAGCGACGCGCTGGCGCTCGCCACCTGACAACGATCCGACGTCGCGGTCGGCGAGAGCCGTCAGGTCGACCCGGCTCAACGAGTCCGTCACGATGGCGTCGTCGGCCGCACTCCCGGAAGAGAACCAACCACGATGCGGTACCCGGCCGAGTGCAACGGATTCTCGAACCGTCAGTCCCACCGACGCTTCCGGTTCCTGAGTCCCGACGCCCACCGTCCGCGCAAGTTCCGATCGGGCCATGGAGTGGGCGTCGGCATCGTCGACCAGCACAGTGCCCGCCGACGGCGTCAGCGCGCGGTAGCAGCACCGTAGCGCCGTGGTCTTGCCCGAACCGTTGGGCCCGACCAGCCCCAGTATCTCTCCTGGTTGCACGTCGAAGTTTATGCCGTGCAGCACTTCTCGACTACCGAGACGTGCCTTCACGTCGAGCACCGAGAGCGTCATCGCCCAACCTTCCCGTATTGCCGGTAGAGCATGAAGACGAAGATCGGTGCGCCGACGAGCGCCGTGACGACTCCGACCGGCACCTCGGTACTGCGCGCGATCGACCGGGCGAGGGTGTCGGCGCCGACCAGCGCGATCGCCCCGAGCAGCGCAGCGACCGGCAGCAATCTCAGTGCCCTGGTTCCGACAATGTACCCCGCCAGATGCGGTACGAGCAGCCCGACGAATCCTATTCCGCCACCAACGGATACAGCAGCTCCCGCCAGCATGGAGACCGCGAGTAGCTGGATCACGCGGAAGCGTCGCACATTCAGCCCGAGCGCTGCGGCGCCGTCGTCACCGGTCTTGAGTAGGTCCAATCTCGGGGCGCCGATCAACAGGGCCGTTCCGATCACCAGCAACGCCAGTGTGGGAAACGTCAATGTCGACCACCGCGCGTCCCCGAATCCACCGGCGAGCCAGTGCAATACACCGCTCAAAGTGTGCTCGTCCGCGAACACCAGAAGCGTGAAGGTGATCAGCGCCGAGAACACACTTCCCAGCGCGACGCCGACCAGAACGATCGCCGTCGACTGCGGGTACCGACCGCCGATGAGCAACGCCAGGAACAGCGGAATCATCGCCCCGATGAATGCCGCGGTCGGAATCGTGAAGACGCCGAGCGTCCCGGCCCCGATTCCGAGCGTCATCACCAGCACGACACCGAAGCCTGCGCCCGAAGAAACTCCGAGCAGGTACGGGTCGGCCAGCGGATTGCGGGTCACTGCCTGCGCGACGCCACCTGCGATGGCCAGCGACGCGCCGACGACCGCGGCGGTCAACGTTCGCGGCAATCGAGATTCGACGACGATCACTGCGCGCGCCTCGGTCCACCACGATTCGAAGGCTCCCGGCATGAGCCGATGCGCGACGATCGCCCACACGTCGCCGACGGGAATTCGCACGGATCCGAACGACACCGCCGCCGCGATCGACACCAGCAACACGGCAATCAGCATCGCCACGATCATTCCGAACCCCACTCGCGAACGCCGTCGCACCTGGGATTGCGCGGGTGCGGTTCGGGTCGGGGCCATCGTCGACATCACGACTGGAACCGGTCCGGATGAAGGCTGCGAGCGATGGTGTCGACGCTCGTCACCAGCCGTGGGCTTTCGAAGAAGTCGTCGAGGGGGACGACGATGAAGTTGTTCTGCTGCACGGCGGGAGTCGTCGCCACGATGGGCTGGTTCTTCAGAAAGTCGATCTTCTCTTGCGCGGACGTCTCGCCGTAGTCGAGAACGACGATGGCCGCAGGTGAGCGTTCGCCGACGATCTCCCACGTGGTATCGAGATACGGCCGTTCACCTTCGGGGAAGATGTTGGCGGCGCCTGCGTGATCGGCGATCAGCTGCCCGACGCCGACGCCGCCGATCGTCATCGGCACGTCTTGACCGGAGTCGTAGAAGAAGGTCGGGGTCGGAGTGACGCCCTCCAGCCTCGTGCCGACCGCGTTCAAGCCGTCGACGACGCCGTCGGTGACCGCGTCCGCTGCGCCCTCGACACCGAGGACATCGCCGAGCTGGGAGAAGTCGACTTCGAGCATCCCGATGTCCGGGAACCCCAAACCGCAGTATTCCGAGAAGAGGAACGTCGGTATTCCCAGCTCGGCGAAGGTCTGCCGCGATCGACCTTCCTTGTCGTCGAACGCGCTGCGCATACCGCCGACCACGAGGTTCGGCTCGAGATCGAGAATCTGCTCCTTGGTGGGGTACTCGTCGGCAAGACCGTCGATCCGCGCGAACTCCTCGGCCGTTTCGGCAGTGGGTGTGGCGTTGCGGTAGCCCATCCCGACGATGCGATCCGCGACGCCCATCTGGATGAGGACCTCGGTGACGTGATCGTTCATCGAGACGATGCGTCGAGGTGGCGCGTCGAACTCGGCTGTGACATCGCAATTGGTGATCGACACGGGTTCGGCGAACTTGGTCACCGGGGGCGATGCGTCGGCTGTGTCGCCGCGGGAACAGCCCGCAAGTACAAGAACGGATCCGATCGCCACAGCGCAGACGACGGAGGGGGTGGAGCGTGACATGAGAACCTCACTTGGAGCTGGAGAGCCACGAAATGAGAGTCGGGTGCGCAGCAAAAAACGGCCACGCGCTGGACTGCCGATTCGTAGACCACGACGAATGGGTGTCGCACACACAGCCGCTGGGTAATCGGGCTCGCCGCCTCCGCTACAGAGTCGGCCCACCGTTGCGGGTCAGCGCCGGATTTCGACCGGCTTCCCCCTGCGACTGGCTAGCTTGGTGCTTCGCTCAGCAGTATGCACTGAAGAACTCAGACCCGTGTGAGCGCCTCCCCCATCGTGCGATTCAGTGTGCCGAGCGATCGGACCGCGCTGCGGACCGGACCGGGCGTCGTGGCCCCGGTGAGCATGACGTCGGTGGCGGAGGTGTCGGTCAGCTTCTCCGGCGGCTCGACGTGCTCGCCCGCGAGGGCCCGTTTGACGTTCTCGATGGTCGCCTTGGTGACGTCGGCGGCCTCCCGAAGCGCCCGCGACGTCTCCTCCGACGGCGTGCGCGACGGTTCGCCGCGAGAGGCTCCGACACCGGCGCGGGCAAGTGCGTGCGACGACCGATTGCTGACCGTCATGATCCGCATCAGCCGCTTGACTCCTCGGCGCGTCCGCGTCGTCGGACCGATCTCCAACGGCTTGCCTGCAGTGACAACGTCTTTGAGCGCGTTGTCGAGCGTGCGCATGTCGGCCACCAAGTCCGTCCGAGTACCCGGTTCGACGACCGATCCGATGCTGGTGTCGATGATGGCGATCATGAGGTCGAGATAGTCGTCGATCTTGTCGAACATCGTCGTTCTGGTGCCGGTGGAGAAGATGAAGTACGCCGACGCGATTCCGACGAGCCCACCCGCCGCCGTTTCGTAGATCCGCAGTTCGAGTACCTCGATGCTGAAGGTGCCGAGCAGCCCGTACAGCATGGCGAGCATGACGGTGATGAAGAACGACAGCAACGCGTAGGCGACCGTGACGAGGTAGAAAGCGAAGAACACGCAGACCACGAGCAGCATTAGCTGTAGCGGCTGATTGTTTCCGACCAACGCAGCCAGTAGAACTCCCGCAACGACTCCCGCGATGGTCCCGACGACGCGATGGCCCGCACGCGAGAGGATTTCACCCCGCGTCGATGCACCGGTGAACACGAGAAAGGCTGTCAGCACCGCCCAATACCACCGGTCGGGCGAGATGATCTCACCGAGAACCGTTGCAGCGCTGGTCGCGACAGCAACCTGAATCGCGGCTTTGGTACTCGGATTCAATCCGGTCGGCTCGTCGTCGACCTTCTCGGGCTTCTCCTCGGGTACGGGCGCGGACTTCAGCGCATTGCTGGTGATGTGATGAATGGCGATGTGTGCCTGCACTGCTCGCATCGCGACTGCGGTGGCGATGCCGGCCTGAGTGGATGAATCCGCCCTGTCGGCCGCGGCAGCAGCAAGGCGTCGGGCAGCCCGCAGTTGGTCTTCGGACGGATTGTTCTGCAGACAGGAACCGAGTGCTGTCGTCGCCTGCCCGAGCGAATCCGGCCACGCGTTCTTCGGGTCGAGCGCCCACAGCGCACTGACGAGTTGTTCGGTGGCGATCTGCGCGTCGAAGATGCGGACGGACAGATCGTCGTTCGTGACACTGAGGAGTTGAGCAGCATCGTTGCGGTCGAGCCAGTCGTCGATCATCAGAGCCGTGCTGCCGAGTTTGTCGAGCCTCTTGCGCAGCAGGTCCAGATTCCGATCACCCCTGTTCGACGCCACCTCGAGCACGTCGATCGACGCGGCCCGCAATGCCCGCACGAGACGCTTAACCTCGAGCCCCGGCCGATCGGGAAGAATCACCGTGCGCACCAGAATCGACAATGCGACACCGCACACGATCGACACGGCGAGCATCGGAATCTGCCCCGGTTCGGCGCGGAGGAACAGAGCGAAGAAATAGCAGATGAACGCGACCATCCCGAGCGCGTTTCCGCGCGGGCCGTAGCGCCGCACCCACACAGCAGCGAAGAGGACGGCGATGAATCCGACGTCGGCCACTTTCCCGAACTGTGACAGGACCGCCGACAGTGACACGGCCGCGATGGCAGGGAAGACCAGGAGCATCGACGTGATCACGCGGCTGCGCTGGTCCTTGTCCTTGACCGCCGCGGAGGCTTGCATCGCGACGACCGTTCCCAACAACGCGATGGTCAGCGGTTGGCCGACGAGATGTGCGCCGGGCAGAAGGACAGCCATTGCGAGTACGACGGTGATCGTGGTGGTGGATGCAGATCGAAGTCGCAACCGACCGGGGTCGGACACCGCGAGGAAGCGGAGCGTCTCCTGGATGAATCGAGCAGCCATCGCTCGAGCTTATGCGGCAGACAGTGATGTTCGAGCTGTCACGCGAGGCGCAACCGCACGATCGCCGGAGCCGTGGAATGCGGAAGCAACCTACTCATGTCGGCGGGAAGCAGGAGGTCGATGGTCGCCGAGTCGTCGAACCGATACGGCTGGGTCTGGACTATCCCCGACAGGTGCTTGCGCAACCTCGACATCTCGGCACGAACGGTGATGGCCCGCCCGTCGTCACCGAACAGATCCGCCGCCATCTGCGCGGCACTGCGACCTTCCCGGTTGACGGCGAGCAGGCACAGGATCTCCGCATGTCGGGGCGTGGGTTCGTGCGTCCATTCACCGACCTCGCTGCGAATCTGCACGCGAGTCTGCTGCGGGTGCCGAAGATCGATACAGACCGTGGTGACGTTGCCGGTTTCCGAGGGGGTTCCGTCCTCACCGGCGCCCGTGGGACGGACCAACCAACCGCCGGGGAGCGGCTCGAAATCGCACACCCCCAGGGCAGGCATCCAGAACCGGCCAGTAGCAAGGTCTTCCGGGAGCAAGACTCGGTTGCGAAGCGCTACCGATTCGACTGCGGCGACCCACCCGTTGGAGTCCACTGCGAGCGCTGGGGACTGCAACCTCGCGAGCATCGGGGCAGCCACAGATCTGAGCCGATCGAGATTCTGCCGATGATGCTCCCGCAGTTGCGATTCCGCCAACCGTGCAATGGCGTCGACCAAGGCCAACGTCGTCGGGTGGACGGTGCTCGCCGGACCACTGACGTCCACTGCCCCGATCACGTGTCCGGTTCGCGGATCCTTGATGGGGGCTCCCGCACAGGTCCATGGATGATGGCTGCGCACATAGTGTTCGGCCGAGAAGATCTGCACCGCTCGCCTCGACACCAGGGCGGTACCGATTGCGTTGGTACCGACCGAATCCTCCGCCCAGCTTGCTCCTTCGACGAAGCCCAGCCCATCCGCGCGGTCCAGTACCGCCGCCGAGCCGCTGCGCCACAGCACCCGTCCGCGCCGATCAGCAACCACCAGAATGTTGTCGCCGTCCTGCACCACCGATTCGAGACCGCGGGCGAGGTCGTCGAGTATGTCGAACAACCCCGATTCCCGACGGCTCAGCTCGAGATCCGACACGTCGATCTGCTGATAGGCAACGCTGCGCTGCTCGGGGTCGATGCCGAGGGTCTGCAACCGTCGCCACGACTCACCGACCACATCACGCGGACGGGCAGGCGCCCTTCCTCCTGCCATCGTCGCGTCGTAGACCGCAGTGAGGATCTGCGCGTAGCGACGCGGGTCTTCACCGGCGGCCAGCGCAGGTTCAGGGCCTGTCGACTGTGTCATCACCGACAATTGTGCTCCAAATCACTTCGAGTGTGCAAAGGCGGGTCAGCGGAAGACCAGCCCACCGTCGATCAGGCCCGCCTGACCAGTCATGTAGTCCGAATCCGGCCCGGACAGGTACGACACGAACGCTGCCACATCCTCCGGCGTCTGCGCCCACCCGAGAGCGATGCCGCCCACGAACTTGTCGTACGTCTCACCCTCGGCTGCACCGGTCAGTTCGGCGAAACGCTTGTCGATGGTCACCCACATATCGGTGCCCACGACACCCGGGCAGTACGCATTGACGGTGATGCCGTGCGCCGCGTACTCCTTGGCGGCGGCCTGCGTCAATGCCCGAACGGCGAACTTCGTCGCACTGTAGACGCCGAGCATCGCGAAGCCGTCGTGTCCAGCGATCGACGAGGCGTTGATGATCTTCCCCTTCTGGCCGAGCGCCTTGAATTTCGCTGCGGCAGCTTGGATTCCCCACAGCACACCGTCGACGTTCACGGCCCAGATCTTCCGTACATCGTCCGGACGGACGTCGTCGATGGGGGCAACCTGCGCGATACCGGCATTGTTGACCATGACGTCGAAGCCGCCGTGGGCCTCGTGCGCATGGTCGACGGCTGCGAAGACCGCATCACGGTCACTGACGTCGGCGACGAATGTCGTTGCTTTGCTGCCGATCCCGCGAACCTCGGCAGCCACGTTCTCGATCTTCTCGGGCGCCAGGTCGACGAGCGCGATGTCATGCCCGTCGGCGGCCAGTCTCAGCGCGATTCCGCGGCCGATCCCCTGGCCGCCGCCGGTGACGAGTACGACGCTCATGCGCGTCCCTCGCTCGGATCGACCAGAACCTTCATCTTCGTGCCCGCGTGGAGCGCCTCGAAACCGTCGTCGATGACCGATTCGAGCGCAATCTTGTCCACCCAGCCGGTCGTGTCGTACGTGCCCTGCGACATCAGATCGATGACGGCGTCGTAGTCCGCCGAGGTGTAGCAGAGCGAACCCTGGATCCGTGATTCGTTCATCACGATCTTCTGAAGCGGTGTCATCAAGGGCTTTTCGTAGATGGCGACGCTGATCAGCGGCTTGCGGGCGCCGATGCACCCCAGCGCGGTTTCGACTGCAGGTTGCACACCCGCAGCGTCGTAGATCGCGTCGGCGCCGCGGCCGTCGGTCTCGTCGGCGATGAACCCGACGACGTCGATCGATGTCGGGTCGAGAGTCTTCGCGCCCAATGCCTCGATCGATGCCCGACGCGTCGGCGACGGTTCCACGACGAACACGTTGTCGAGCCCCTTACCGCGCAGGGCGAACCACAGGCCGATGCCGATCGGGCCGGCACCGAACACCATCGCGGTGTCGTCGGGGGCGGGGTCGCCGAGCGTCGCGGCATGGAACGCGACGGACATCGGTTCGACGAGCGCGCCCAGCTCGAGCGACACGTTGTCCGGCAGCTTGTGAATCATGTTCGTCGGGACGACGGTGTACTCGGCCATGCCGCCGTCGGACATCAGTCCGTGAAAACCGATTTGCTGACAGATGTTGTAGTTGCCTGCCCGACACGGTCCGCAATGGCCGCAGCGGTACAGCGGCTCGATGGCGACGCGGTCGCCTACCTGAATGCCGGTGACGCCCTTGCCGACCTCGGTGATCGTGCCGGAGAACTCGTGGCCCAGCACCAGCGGCAACTGCTGGCCGGTCAACGGGTGCGGCTCGGTGGGGATGAAGATCGGTCCCGCGTAGTACTCGTGCAAGTCGGTGCCACAGATGCCGTTGAAGCCGACCTGAACTTTCACTTCGCCCTCACCTGGTGAGGGTTCGGGGACATCGGCGATCTCCACCTTGTTCGGGCCGTAGTACACAGCTGCGCGCATCGGTTACTCCTTCGGTCGGTTCGATGCACTCATATCTATGTGACCTGACCCACACAGCAACAGGGTTGCAGCGCGTTGCATTCGCCCCACGCCGTGCAACCCTCGGCAACCCTGACGAATCTGCTGTGATCCAGCTCATAGTTACGGCGCCCTTGTCCCCGCCTCCCAGGAGAGCCGATCCATGACCACCACAGCAAGCTCCAGTCCTGTTTCCACACAACCGGTCTCGAAACCTCGAGGCCACTGGTTCACCTTCGGATCGGCAAATCTCGCCGTCGTCGTCGTACTCTCGCTCGCCACCTGGTACCTGCTCGCCGATCCGACGACCAGTCCGTTCTCGTTCTACCCGCTGCCGTTCAACGCGGCCCTGTTCTGGGCGATCCTGTTCATCGTCTTCATCGGATTCGACTGCGAATTCGCCGGATTCGATACACTCGCCCAACCGTTGCGCGGGCTGGCCATCCTGGCGTCGACCGGGTTGTTCGCAGTGGCCGTGACCTGGCTGCTCGGCAGTGGCGTCGGCTCGCTGTTCCCCGACTTCGCCGGAACTCGCGAGGGCGGACTCGGTTACTTCGCCGGCGCGCTCTTCGTCCTGTTCGGCTTCGCGACGTGGGTGATGGTCGTGCTGAACTGGCAGCATTGGCCGTGGACTGCACTGGGGATGAAACAGCCGCTGATCGGGCTGTGCGAGATCGCGTTCGTCGCAGTCCCAACGCTGGCCCTGTACTTCGTGTTCGGGCTGCCGTCTGTCTCGCTGTCCGCGACCGAACCGCTGATGACGGTCGATACTGTGCTCGGTTGGTTCTATTCGATGGTCGTCGCCGTGATCCTCACCGGCCAGACGCTCGACAACTGGCCATGGAAGCTGTTCGGCGGTGGCGGCAGGACCGCACTCGCCGCAACCGTCGGGAATGTGGTTCTCGGAACCGCCATCTACTTCCTGATGGTCCCGCTCGCGAAGCTCCTCCTCGGCTCGACGGCGACGGCCGAACTCGGCAGCGTCGTGAATCAGTTCCCTGCCCAGATCGGCGTGTGCTGGGCGTTCTGGATGATTTTCTGGGCCAACGGTTTCGGCAACAAGTTCGGCCCGGCGGTCCGTGCCGCACTCACCTTCGCGCTCGCGCTCGGCACCTTCTTGTTCTACTACCGGTTCGCCGCCGAACACATCCTGCACGAACCCGAGGTGGCAACAGGCCTGAGCGGCAATGCGCTCGGCTTCGTCGACTGGCTGGTGCTCTGGACGCTGATCTATGTCGTCGGATTCCAGTCGTTGGGCCTGAAGAGACTGTCGCCGGCGTGAGCCACGTCACGTGCAACCCACTGCAACTCTCGACCCGGCAGACAAGAAGGAGTGTGCTGGGTCACAGCACACGTACACGAACGACGAGGGAGTAGGCATGACCCAGACCATGGAACCGGCGACAGCCGCGAAATTCCAGACCCCACAGGAACGCGTCGACGCCTGGTTGGCCGACTTCGAGGCCGCTCTCGCATCCCGTGACCTCGATCGGGTCGCCGCCAAGTTCGCCGTCGACAGCTTCTGGCGTGACCTGGTCACCTTCACCTGGAACATCAAAACGGTGGAGGGGCGTGACGGCATCGTGGACATGCTGAGCGCGCGTCTCGACGACACCGATCCGTCGAACTTTCGCACGACCGAGACTCCCGACGAAGCTGACGGCGTCACCTCGGCGTGGATCGAGTTCGAGACCGCCACCAGCCGCGGAAAGGGCCATCTGCGGTTGAAGGACGATCAGGCGTGGACCCTGCTGACCACGATGCAGGAGCTCAAGGGCCACGAGGAACGTCAAGGCCACACCCGAGTCAAGGGTGCTGTCCACGGTTCCAACGCCGACACCCAGAACTGGGCGGAGAAGAAGGAGATCGAGGAAAAGGAACTCGGCTACACGATCCAGCCGTATGCGCTGATCGTCGGTGGCGGCCAAGGCGGCATCGCCCTCGGAGCGCGCTTCCGGCAGCTCGGTGTGCCCGCCATCGTCGTCGATCGCGCCGACCGGCCCGGCGATCAGTGGCGTGGCCGCTACAAGTCACTGTGCCTGCACGACCCGGTCTGGTACGACCATCTCCCCTACCTGCCGTTCCCGGCGAACTGGCCGGTGTTCGCGCCGAAGGACAAGATCGGCGACTGGCTGGAGATGTACACCAAGGTCATGGAGGTTCCGTACTGGACCCGCACCACGGCCAAGTCCGCGACGTACGACGAGAAGGCGCAGGAGTGGACCGTCGTCCTCGATCGTGACGGCGAGGAAGTCGTACTGCATCCGAAGCAGCTCGTGATGGCTACCGGAATGTCCGGCAAGAAGAACGTGCCGAACTTCCCGGGCATGGACCAATTCGAGGGCGAGCAGCACCACTCGAGCGAGCACCCGGGTCCCGACGCGTATGTCGGTAAGAAGGTCGTCGTCGTCGGTTCCAACAACTCGGCGCACGACATCTGCAAGGCGCTCTACGAGTCGGGTGTGGATGTGACGATGCTGCAGCGGTCCTCGACGCACATCGTCAAGTCGGATTCGCTGTGCGAGATCGCGTTGGGCGACCTGTACTCCGAGCGTGCCGTCGAAGCTGGAATGACCACGAACAAAGCCGATCTGACGTTCGCGTCGCTGCCGTACCGGATCATGCACGAGTTTCAGATCCCGGTGTATCAGCAGATCGCCGAGCAGGACAAGGACTTCTACGACCGGCTCGAGAAGGCAGGCTTCCAGCACGATTTCGGCGACGACGGTTCGGGCCTGTTCATGAAGTACCTGCGCCGGGGATCGGGCTACTACATCGACGTCGGCGCATCGGAACTGGTCGCGGACGGCAAGATCAAGCTCGTCGGCGGTCAAGTGTCGAGGATCAGCAAGAACGGCGTCGTGTTGGACGACGGAACGGAACTGCCCGCCGACGTCATCGTCTACGCCACCGGCTACGGCTCGATGAACGGCTGGGTTGCGGACCTGGTGGATCAGGAGACCGCGGACAAGGTCGGCAAGGTGTGGGGCCTCGGCTCGGACACCACCAAGGATCCCGGCCCGTGGGAGGGCGAGCAGCGCAACATGTGGAAGCCGACGCAGCAAGAGAACCTGTGGTTCCACGGCGGCAACCTGCACCAGTCACGGCACTACTCGCTGTACTTGGCGCTGCAGATCAAGGCGCGATACGAGGGCATCGATACTCCGGTGTACGGACTGCAGGAGGTTCATCACCTGCGGTGACGCCCCCCCTAGTGGCGCGGTTGAGTGCATCGGGGTGCACTCAACCGCGCCACTTGCGTGGAGCGCCTCGAGTACCGCAATGTCCCAACGCCGACCATCACGGATCGATAGAGTCGGACGTATCGCGAAGATCGAGGAGCACACCGTGGTGCGTAGTCAGATCGCAATGTCGTGGCAGCGCTCTGCGTCGAGCGGCCTGGAGCCTGCCCATTCGCTAGAGCACTCGAGCCTGCGCGACGTCGATCGTCGCAGCCGGCTCCTCGCCGCAGCCAATCCGATCCTCGACCGGATGGAAAGCATGTTGGAGGGATCCGGGTACTGCGTTCTTCTGGCCGACCGGGATGCGCGTCTCGTCGACCTGCGATTCGGAACCCGCGAACTTCGCGACATCGTGTTCGGTGTCGGTGCGGTCGTCGGGCGGTCGTTCACCGAAGAAGCGTCGGGAACCAACTCGATTTCCACGACATTCGAACTTCGATCGCCCCTCGCAGTCCGAGGCGATGAGCACTACATGGAGTCGATGAAGGGTTTCAGCTGCTACGGCTACCCGCTCATTCATCCGATCACCAAGCACATCGAGGGTGTCCTCGACATCACTTTCCTTGCCACCGAGGACAATCCGCTTCTCGAACCGCTCCTCGTCCATTCCGCGAACGACATCCAAGGTCGACTGCTCGAAGAGACCCGCAGCGGGGAACAGCGCCTGTTCCACGCGTTCCAGTACGCCTCCGCACAGCGCCGCGGCGGGCCGGTCATCGCTATCGGCGACGAGCTGCTCCTCGAAAACACCACCGCCGCACAGCTCATCGACAGTGTCGACCACGCCGCACTGCGTTCGTTGACCGACGATTCGATCCGTCGCAGCGGTGTGATCGACTCCCTCACACTCAATTCCGGTGTGCACGCCTCCCTGCGATGGGAACGACCGGTCGCCGCGACCGGCGTCGTCATCGAGATCGACATCAAGGACCACCCTGTGCGCCAGTCGGCCCGGGTGCCGACGTCGAAGCCGCTGTGCGTCGTCGGCGAGCCCGGAACAGGAAAGTCGACGACGTTGGCCAGACTCACCGCGGCCCGAAGTCCGCACTGGTTCGACGCGGCCGACATCATCGTCACGACGCCTACCGCGTGGTTGTCCTCGATCGAATCCCAGGTGGTGGCCGGAGCCGACGTGGTGGTGAAAAACATCCATCTTGCCGACGGACCCGTCGCGCATCGGCTTCACGCACTTCTCAAGACCGCACGTGGATGGTTCGCGCTGTCCAGTTCCTCACGGGACACTTCCGACCCGGAACATCGACAGCTGCTGTCGCTGTGTACCGACACCGTCGAACTGGCACCGCTGAGGTCACGCCGTCACGAGATCCCCGATCTCGTCCGCGGCATGATGGCCGAGCTCGATTCGCATGCCCGGTTCACCCCGGCTGCGATGCGCGCGCTGATCGACTACGACTGGCCCGGCAACGTCGGCGAACTACGAGACGAGGTCGCCGACGCGGCGTCCCGCAGATCCGTCGGGGACATCACCGAACACGACCTGGTCAGACCCCATGGACGTGGGATGTCGAGCCGGATGACGGCTCTCGACTCGGCGATGCGCGACGCGATCGTCCACGAACTCGCGCGCTGCAGCGGCAACAAAGCGGCAACCGCCGAAAGCCTCGGCATCAGTCGCACCACCCTGTACAAGCGGATGAAAGAACTGGGCATCCACGGGTAGAGAATGTCCAGTATCTGAACACTCAGCGGTCGTGACCCACGTCACGATCTATGCATGGATACGAACACAGCAATACATGCGGAGTCGTTGTTCATCGGAGGCGAGTGGAGACCGCCGAGCTCTTCCTCGCGGATCGAGGTGCGTTCCGCAAGCACCGAGGAGATCATCGGTTCGGTCCCCGAGGCGCAAGAAGCCGACGTCGATGCCGCCGTCGTGGCCGCACGTCGGGCATTCGACGCGCCCGACGGCTGGAGCCACTGGGAGCCGTCGGACCGCGCCGATGCTCTCGACCGCCTCGCCGACGAACTCGAAGCCCGCGGCGAAGAGATTGCCCGCGCAGTCTCGGCGCAGAACGGGATGCCGATCTCGATTGCGCTGCAGCTGGAAGCCGGGTTCCCCGTCGCGGTGGTGCGCTACTACGCCTCCCTCGCGCGCACGGCGACGTTCGAGGAATCACATCCGCACATGCTCGGCGGCACGACCACCGTCCGACGCGAACCGATAGGTGTCGTCGGAGCGATCGCGCCGTGGAACTTTCCCCAGACCCTCGCTGCGTTCAAGCACGCACCTGCGTTGGCTGCCGGGTGCACCATCGTCATCAAGCCGTCGCCGGAAACGGTGCTGGACTCGATCCCGTTCGTGGAAGCCGTTATCGCGTCGGGTATTCCGCCGGGCGTGATCAATATCGTTCCCGGCGGACGAGAAGTCGGCGCCTACCTGGTCTCACACCCCGGCGTCGACAAGGTCGCTTTCACCGGATCCACCGCAGCAGGGCGCTCGATCGCCGAGACATGCGGGCGACTGCTACGGCCCGTCACCCTGGAACTCGGCGGCAAGTCCGCCGCGATCGTGCTGGACGACGCAGACCTCGATTTGTCCAAGATCGGCGAAGACCTCTTCGGCGCAACCTTTCTCAACAACGGCCAGACTTGTTTTCTCGGTACCCGAGTTCTGGCGCCGCGCAGTCGCTACGACGAAGTTGTCGGGGTGTTCGAGGCGTTCGCCAATTCGCTGGCTGTCGGGGACGCGCTCGATCCGGCAACCCAGATCGGACCGATGGCCAGTGAGCGCCAACGAGATCGGGTCGAAGGGTACATCGCCAAGGGCAGCGGCGACGGAGCGCGACTGGTCGCCGGCGGTGGCCGGCCGAGCGATCTCGACCATGGCTGGTTCGTGTCGCCGACGGTATTCGCCGACGTCGAGAACAACCACGCCATCGCACAGGAGGAAATCTTCGGCCCGGTCCTGTCGGTGATCCCGTACAGCGACGAGGCCGACGCGATCCGGATCGCAAACGATACCGATTTCGGTCTCGGCGGCACTGTGTGGACCTCCGACGACGAGCGGGGCTACGGCGTCGCCAAGCAGATCCGCACCGGAACCATCGGTATCAATCGGTACCTGGTCGACCCGGGTTCACCGTTCGGCGGCGTCAAGGACAGCGGTATCGGACGCGAACTCGGCCCCGACGCTCTACGCAACTTCCAGCACGTCAAGTCCATCTACCGATAGGAGAATCTCCATGAAGACGAAAGCAGCAGTACTGTTCGAGCCGCACAAGCCCTTCGAAATCCTCGAACTCGAGCTCGATGGTCCAGGTCCCGGCGAAGTCCTGATCAAGTACGTGGCCGCCGGGCTGTGCCACTCGGATCTCCACCTGCTCGACGGTGACCTACCTCCGCGCTTCCCGATCGTCGGCGGGCACGAGGGGTCGGGCATCATCGAAGAGGTCGGACCCGGCGTCACCAAGGTCAAGCCTGGCGATCACGTCGTCTGCTCGTTCATCCCCAACTGCGGTACCTGTCGATACTGTTCGACGGGGCGACAGAACCTGTGCGACATGGGCGCAACGATTCTCGAAGGCTGTATGCCCGACGGCTCCTTCCGCCGCCGCGACAGCAAGGGAACCGAATTCGGGGCAATGTGCATGCTCGGCACGTTCGCCGAGCGGGCAACGATCTCACAGCATTCCGTCGTCAAGATCGACGACTGGTTGCCACTCGAAACAGCGGTTCTCGTCGGCTGCGGTGTGCCATCGGGTTGGGGCACATCGGTATACGCAGGCGGTGTTCGTGCCGGTGACTCGGTGATCATCTACGGCATCGGCGGGCTCGGGATCAACGCGGTCCAGGGCGCCGTCCACGCCGGCGCCAAGCACGTCCTCGTCGTCGACCCACTGGAATTCAAGCGCAACCAAGCCCTCAAATTCGGTGCGACGCATGCCTTTGCGGATGCAGCTTCAGCTCAGGAGAAGCTCACCGAACTGACGTGGGGGCAGGGCGCGGACCAAGCACTGATTCTCGTCGGAACTGTGGACGAGGAGGTGGTGCAGGCAGCGACCGCGGCAATCGGCAAGGGCGGAACCGTCGTCATCACCGGACTCGCCGATCCCGCGGCATTGACCGTCCACGTCTCCGGGACGGATCTGACGCTGAACCAGAAGACGATCAAGGGCACGCTGTTCGGATCGGCAAATCCGCAATACGACATCGTGCGGCTGCTGCGCCTCTACGACGCAGGCCAACTCAAGCTCGACGAGCTGATCACCAACACCTACTCGCTCGAGCAGGTGAACGAGGGCTACCAGGATCTGCGCGATGGGAAGAACATGCGCGGGGTGATTCACCTCTGAGTCCGACTCAGGCGCTCCGCACGAGTGGCGCGGTTATGTGCACCCCGATGCACTTAACCGCGCCACTGGCGGCGGAGCCGCCGACCGAGAACCCCTACAGATACTTGCGCAGCTCCATCTTCGCGATCGACATCTTGTGCACCTCATCGGGACCGTCGGCCAGCCTCAGGGTGCGGACGTGGGCGTACATCATCGCCAACGGGAAATCGTCGGTGACACCGCCACCCCCGTGCACCTGAATCGCCCGATCGATCACCTTCAGAGCCATGATCGGCGCAGCAACCTTGATGGCCGCGATCTCGGTTCGTGCTTCCTTGTTTCCGACGGTGTCCATCAGGTGCGCAGCCTTGAGTGTCAGCAGACGCGTCATCTCGATGTCGATGCGCGACTCCGCGATCCAGTCCTGGATGTTCGCACGCGCCGCGACCGGCTTTCCGAACGTCACTCGCGCCGACGCGCGACGGCACATCAACTCCAGCGCCCGCTCGGCGACGCCGATGGTGCGCATCGCATGATGGATTCGCCCAGGTCCGAGCCGCGCCTGGCTGATAGCGAAACCCTCACCCGGCCCCTTCAACACGTCCTTCGTCGGAACTCGCACGTCCTCGAACAGGATCTCTGCGTGCCCCTCACGATCGACGTAGCCGAACACCGGAAGGTTGCGCACGACGGTGACGCCCGGCGCATCGATCGGAACGACCAGCATCGACTGCTGCCTGTGCGTGGCAGCCTCGGGATCGGTCTTGCCCATGACGATGAGAACGCGGCAGTTCTCGTGCATCGCGTTGGACGCGAACCACTTTCGGCCGTTCAGCACGTAGTCGTCACCGTCGAGCACCATACTCATCGCAATATTGGTTGCATCCGAACTTGCGACATCGGGCTCGGTCATGACGAAGGCCGAACGAATCGTGCCGTCCAACAGCGGCTTCAGATACTTTTCCTTGTGCTCGTCGGAGCCGAAGAGGGTGAAAACCTCCATGTTTCCGGTGTCCGGCGCGTTGCAGTTGCACGCCTCGGGCGCGAGCAGGCTTCGCCCCATGATCTCGGCGAGCGGTGCGTACTCCAGATTGGTCAGTCCGGGTCCCCATTCGGGGTGCGGATGGAAGAGGTTCCACAGGCCCCGGGATCGTGCTTCCTTCTTCAGATCCTCGATGATCTGCGGCTGCGCATGCGGATTCCCGAGCTCACGCATCTGCTGCTCGTACACCGACTCCGCCGGGTAGACATACGAGTCCATGAATTCGAGTAGGTCGGCTTCGTACTTCTTGCCGCGGTCGGTGGTTTCGAAGAACGACACTTGGCTTGTCTCCTCAGTCGGTTTCGCCCAGTAGGGCCTTCTGGTAGCGACGCATGCCGCGCAACCACCGGTCGTAGTCCGCACCCTTGTTGCGGTACATGTCCAGCACAGTTGCGTGCGGGAGGATGAGGAACTGCTCGGCGTCCATGGCCGCGAGCACGATCTCGGCCACTTCGGACGGCTCGAGCACGTCTCCTGCCGACAGCACGGCCTTCGTCGCGGCAGCGCCCAACGCGTTCCCGGATTCCTGGCCCTCGTACAGCAGCTTGGTGTTGACACCCATCGGGCACAGGCAACTGACACGGATTCCGCGGTCTCCGTACGTGACATTGAGCCACTCGGCAAACCCGACCGCGGCGTGCTTGGTCGTCGCGTATGTGGCAGAACCGATTTGAGTCAGCAGTCCGGCCGCAGACGCGGTGCTGACGAAGTATCCTTCGCCGCGCTCGAGCCACTGCGGAACCAGAATCTGCGCAGCCCTGATGTGCGCGCGGAGATTGACATCGATGGACAGATCCCAGTCCGCCTCGGTCGCCTCCAGTCCGGGCGCGCCGCTGATACCTGCGTTCGCGAAATACAGGTCCACCGGTCCGAATGTGTCCTCGGCAAGTGCGATCAGTGCGGTGATGTCCTCGGTCTTCGATGCGTCGCCACCGAGGGACACTGCCGTTCCGGCGTCCAGCCGCTCGAC
Source organism: Rhodococcus sp. EPR-157 (assembly GCF_001647195.1). Classification (GTDB taxonomy): domain Bacteria; phylum Actinomycetota; class Actinomycetes; order Mycobacteriales; family Mycobacteriaceae; genus Rhodococcoides. Next base: position 27,336 of record NZ_LVCV01000571.1, read on the forward strand.
AACGTTCGATGCCGACACAGGATCCAGATCGGATACGACGACTTTGGCACCGGAGGCGACGAGCCGTTCGGCAAGCGCTCCCCCGATTCCACCGCCACCTCCGGTGATGACGGCAACCTTGCCTGTAACCTTCATCACCCAGGTATAGCACGCGGGGGAATACCGTCGGATGCCCACGGGTTCGACTCCGACGTGACCGAAACAGCATCGAACACAGCGACAACCCTTACCGCCGGGCTCTTCACTCCTTTCGCGGTGAAGTCCTTGAAACTGCGCAATCGTTTCGCGATGGCACCGATGACGCGCGCATTCTCGCCCGGTGGCGTGCCGCGGGAGAACGTCGCCGAGTACTACCGCAAGCGTGCAGCAGGTGGCACCGGTCTGATCATCACCGAGGGCACGTTGATCCCCGATCCGGCAGCCGGTCCCGATACCCGCGTCCCCCACATTCACGGCAGCGAGAGTCTCGATGGCTGGAAGGGCGTGGTCGACGCCGTTCACTCGGAGGGGTCGTCGATCATCCCGCAACTCTGGCATCTCGGTGTCCAGCGCGGTGAGCAGCCACGCCTCAATCCGGAGGTCACCACCGTCAGCCCGTCGGGACTCGGTCTCGATGGCAATCCCCTTGGGCGTGCGTTCACCAGCGCGGACCTCGATCAGCTCGTCCAGTACTGGGTCGATGCCGCGGTCAATGCGAAGAGTGTGGGATTCGACGGTGTCGAGCTGCACGGTGCGCACGGTTACCTCCTCGACGAGTTCCTTTGGCAGACAACGAATGTCCGCGACGACCGCTTCGGTGGGTCACTGGAAGCACGCACGCGCTTCCCGGCCGAGGTGGTCGCTGCCATCCGCGCCGAGGTGGGTGACGACTTTGCCATCGTCTACCGCTATTCGCAGTGGAAGGCCGGTTTCTACGACGCCAAGATTGCTCGTTCACCGCAGGAACTCGAGAACGTCCTCACTCCGCTCGTCAACGCCGGCGTCGATGTGTTCCATCCGTCGACCCGCCGGCACTGGGAACCGGAATTCCCGGAACTGAGCGGCACGGAAGGTGTTCGCGGACTTGCGGGATGGACCAAGGAGATCACGGGTCTGCCTACGATCACCGTCGGATCCGTCGGGCTGGACAAGGTGTTCGACGGCGCCTGGGGTGACGACGCCGCGTCGGGTACGACCGGTCTGGAACCGCTGCTCGCGCAGTTCGAGCGCGAGGAGTTCGACATCGTCGCCGTCGGACGCGCGCTGCTCGCCGATCCGGAGTGGGTGCACAAGGTGCAGTCGGGGCGTCTCGACGACCGGATCGCGTTCTCCCGCGACCACATCACCACGCTGATCTAGCCGCGCCCGCGCACAGGTGGTCAGGCGTCAGCCGGACGGATCGTGGCTGCGCATCATCGATCAGCCCGAGTTCAACCCGACCACCTGAGCGACTTCGCCGAACCCTCTGACATCATTTCCAGTCGTGATACCCCAGCGGCTACGCCGTACTGTCGACGCGCTCGCGCAGCGCCTCGGCCGAAGCAGCGCCGCTCTGTACGACCAGGTCCAGAAGTTCGACTCGGCCCACCCGTGGTTCCTCAGCAGCGAGGAACGCGGCAACCCCGACACTCGAATAGCGGCATGGACCGAGGGCAACCGCGCCGTCCCCCTCGTTCACGGAAAGCCGTACTTCGCAGCTCTGGCCGCCGCCCTCGACAAGGCGGGCGCCGGAGACCTCGTACTGTTCACCGACTGGCGCGGCGACCCCGAGCAGGTGCTGACCGACGACGGGGTCACCATCGAACAAGCCCTTGCCGATGTCGCAGGCCGCGGCGGCATCGTCAAGGGCATGGTCTGGCGCTCGCACATCGACACACTCGGCTTCACCGGCCCGAAGAACCGAAAACTGGCGCAACGCCTGGAAGATGCCGGCGGTGAGGTCATCCTGGATCAGCGCGTCCTCGCGCTCGGCAGTCACCACCAGAAGTTCGTCGTCGTCCGCTATCGGGATCCCGCGAAGCCGGACGTCGCATTCGTCGGCGGAATCGATCTTGCGCGTGCACGCCGCGACGACGCCGACCATTTCGGCGACCCGGTCAGCAGGCCGTTCCCTCCGGAGTACGGCGAGATCCCGGCTTGGCACGACATGCAGGTACGGCTCGAGGGCCCGACCGTCCGCGACGTCGAGGACGTGTTTCGTGAGCGCTGGGAAGATCCGGCCGCTCTGTCACGGCTACCGTGGCACGCCATCCCCGACATACTCCGCGGAGTCACGCGTGAGCCGTCCGAACTGCCCGTCCAGATCGACGCGCCCGAGCCGGCGGGGACGTGCGCGGTGCAGTTGCTGCGGACCTATCCACGGCGACGGCCGGCGTATCCCTTCGCGACGAAAGGCGAGCGCAGCGCTGCTCGGGCCTACGCGAAGGTGCTTCGCCGCGCACGTCGGCTCATCTACGTCGAGGATCAGTACTTGTGGTCGGTGGACGTCGCGCGTGTGTTCGCGGCAGCCCTGCGACGTTCACCCGATCTACGACTGGTCATCGTCGTACCGAAGTATCTCGACGACGACAGCGCCATCACCATCCCGTCGGCGCTTCTCGGTCACTCGGCTGCGCTCGACGTGATCCGCGACGCGGGCGGTGACCGCGTGCTGGTCCTCGATCTGGAGAACGATCGAGGAATCCCCGTGTACGTCCACTCGAAGGTCTGCATCGTCGACGATGTCTGGGCTGCGATCGGGTCGGACAACTTCAACCGGCGCTCCTGGACGCACGATTCGGAATTGACGGCAGCGATCATCGACGCCGAGCGCGACGAACGGGCACCGACGGATCCCGGCCGCCTCGGTGACGGCGCGCGGGTGTTCGCGCGCGAACTGCGGCTCGAACTGGCGCGCGAACATCTGGGGCGTGCTACCGGTGACGATGCGGACCTGATCGATCCGACGTCCTTCTTCGACACCGTGAGCAGTAGCGCAGAACGTCTCGACGCCTGGCATCGTGCGCCCTCCGGGTCGCCGAGGCCGTCCGGACGACTGCGCCGTCACAACATCGACGTACCCCCGCAGTGGCAGCAACGAGCAGCAGCGGTGGCGTATCGCCTGTTCGTGGACCCGGACGGACGACCGATCGGAATGCGGTTTCGGCGTCGGTTCTGACACACTGAACATCCTTCACGATGTGTTGTCGGCCGAAATTGGGTTTCACGATGGATTCTCCGGGTACGAGCAGTTGTGGCCGCTAGTCGTCTCTCCCCCGATGCCGTCGACGCAGCCCGACGGTCGGCGCTGATCGGGGTAGCGGTATTCGTCGCCTGTCTGCTCGGAATTGCCACCCGACTGCCGGGAACGCTCGCCGTGTTCTGGCCCGCCAACGCGCTTCTTCTCGGAATTCTGCTGCGCAGTCCCCGATCCGCCACCCCGGCGACCTGGATATGTGCAGCACTCGGGTTCTTTCTTGCCGACGCTGTCACCGGCAGTCCCCTCGTCCCCAACGTCGTGCTCAACCTATGCAACCTGGCGGGGGTAGTGGCGGGCTTCGCGTTGTACCGCTTCATCGGGCAGACGCGCCCGTGGCTCGAACGCGTCCAATCCCTCACTCTGCTCGCCGCCCTGATCGTCGCCGCTTCGGCCGCCGCCGCAGTCGCGGGAGGGTTCGCCAACGCGGCCCTTCACGGGCAACCGTGGGAGGAGGGCGCGACCCGCTGGTTCGTCGGTGAGTTCCTGAACTACATGTCCGTCATGCCGGCAGTACTGACCGCCCCGACGCTGACGTACCTTCGCCGGATTCAACGTCGGCGCGAGGCGAGTGCTCTTCTCCGGCGCACTGTCCCAGCAGCGGCGCTGCTTGCGCTCGGGTTGATCCTGGTGTGGTTCGTCGGCGGTGCCGGCGCCATCACTTTTGCCACACCCGCGCTCGTCGTCGCGGCTTTGATGACGGGTGTCTTCGTCACGTCGTTGTTCATCCTGACCACTACGGTGTGGATGCTGATTCTCACCGCGGACGGCCACCTCGGAATGCCAGGCCTCGACCATGCGATGCCGGTGACCCTGTCGGTGATCATCGGGCTCTCGTTCCTGGCGATCGCCCCAGTGGCGGTGGCATGCGTGACGAACGAGCGCCGAATTGCGCTGGCCGCGCTGCGTCGAGCCGTGGCTCACGACGATCTCACCGGGGCCTTGCGGCGGGACGAGTTCTACCGGCGCGTGCAGAACCTGACGCGAGATTGGGGCGCCGGGTCCGCAGCAATCATGATGTTGGACCTCGACCACTTCAAGTCGCTGAACGACACGTACGGCCACAGTGCCGGCGACGCCGCACTCGAACGCTTCGCCGACGACGTTCGATCACAGCTGCGCGGGGGCCACCTGTTCGCCCGGCTCGGCGGCGAGGAATTCGCCGTCTACCTTCGCGATACCTCGGAAGACCACGCCTTCGCACTTGCGGATTCGATCCGAATCGGCCAGTACAACCGCGCCACCGAGCCCCTGACCGGCCACGGAGTCACTGTCAGTATCGGAATCGCAACTGGATCCGACACCGTCGAGAATCTGGTCGTGGCCGCCGACCGAGCGCTCTACGACGCCAAGAGGCAGGGGCGAAATCGCATCGTGCTCGCGCGCGGAGCCGACGAGTTCGACTGCACCAGGTAGCTCAGGACAACGCCTCCACGACGCGATCTGCCAGTGGCTTCGTCGACGCGGGGTTCTGGCCGGTGTAGACGTTGCGATCGACGACGACGTGCGGAGCCCACGCGTCGGTGTTGGAGAACTGCGCTCCCGATTCGCGCAGACGAGTCTCGAGCAGCCACGGCGCCTTGTCCGCAAGGCCCGCCTGCGTCTCTTCCTCGTTCGTGAAGCCCGTCATTTCATAGCCGTCGAATGCCCAGACGCCATCGGACCGGGTCGCGGGCAGCAGCGCCGCCGGAGCGTGACACACCGCCGAGACCAGCTTGCCGCCGTCGAGGAAGTCGGACACCACAGCACCGAACTGATCCGATACGGCCAGGTCCTGCATGGGACCGTGCCCGCCCGGGACGAAGAGTGCGTCGAAGTCCGCAGCCAGCTGCTCCTCGAGCAAGGCGGGACTCTGCAGAATCGACTCGATCGAGTCCAGGTACTTCCTCTGATCGGCCACCTTGGCGTCGTCGCCACCGTTGGCATCCACCGACAGTGAGCCCTCGTCGACCACCGGCGCCTTGCCTCCCGGAGTGGCCACGACGACGTCCCATCCCGCTTCGACGAACGTCCGATGCGACTCGACGAGCTCCTCGGCCCAGAATCCGGTCGGGTGATCGGAACCGTCGTTCAAAGTCCAGTGGTCGGCGGCCGTGACAGCAAAGAGTAATTTCGTCATGATCGATTTATGCCCGGTTCCGACGAAACTGAACCACTCGACTCACAACTCAGCGGTGTCGGCCGCGCCACCACCGTGAAATTGTCTGCCTGCGAATGGGTTTGCGACGGATCGATGGCAACCCCGTCGTCGCCGTAGATCGCCAGGATCTCGAAACCTGCAGCCTGCGTCAGGAGACGTAGATCCTGCAGCGAAGTGAAGTGCATCACCGGCGCGAAGTCATGCGCCGCAAGGGGTCCCACGGCCCACTCACCGTGATCCTCTTCACGACGTCGATTGCGGCGCCAGTTCGTCACTCGCCGGACTGCTCTCGATGGGTCGAGAAGCCTGCGTCCGACAGTCTGAAGCAGTCCGCGCGCCGACACCCTGACCGGCTCGGTAGGGCGTGCGATCTGGAACGGAGACTCTCCGAACGAGGGGCCGTCCTTGTTGAGGGTTGCGAACACCACGACCCCGTCGTCGGCGACGACACGCCTGAACTCGGCGAGGACGAGTCCCCGGTCACCGTGTTCGACGGTGTCCATGCCGTTGTTGCTGAACAGCACGAGACCGTATCTCCCGCTCTCTATTTCGGCCATATCCCGGGCGTCACCGACGTGAGCTGGAAGGCGCGGGAAGCCGCGACGGAAGGCGTCGATCATGTTCGGCGAGTAGTCGAGAGCGGTGTAGTCGTCGGTGAGCAGCAGGAGTAGTGACGTCGTCCGACCGCCGCCGACACCCACGTCGAGCACGGGCGAACCCCGCACGATCCGAGCCGCGGACACCAGGGCCGCTGCCTCGCCCCGATCGAGAAAACCCTCGGTCGGCGCTGCATACGCCTCGTACTCCGCGGCGACCCTCGGATCGTCGAAGACAGACTGGTTGTGATCTGCTCGATCCATTGCTGACCCCCTCAGCGCTCACGAGTTTCGACCACTCTACAGAGCAAACCGAGGGACGGGCGGGTCAGTTACAAGGACGTCAACTTGGAGAACAGGCGGTCGGGAGTGAACGGCAGAGACTCGAACCGTATTCCGGTCGCGTCGAGAAGGGCGTTCGATACCGCCGGGGCCACCGGGTTGATGGCACACTCGCCCTGCGACTTCGCGCCCATCGGTCCGATGGTGTCGTAGGTGTCGGCGAAGAACACTTCCGTCGGTGGAAGATCCGCGAACGCAGGGATCCGATAGTTGCGGAAGTTCGGGTTCACCACCGCACCTCTGCTGTCGTGGACCATGTTCTCGGTCAATGCCCAACCGAACGCCATGCCGACCGCGCCGTCGATCTGGCCGCGACACTGGAGCGGATTGATCGGACGGCCGATGTCTGCGCCGTGCACACTCTGCAGGAGCCGGATCTCGCCGGTCACCCGGTGCACGGCCAGACGAACACCCTGGACGTTGGACGCGATGGTCCTCGGAGTCAGATACGCCTTCCTCGTTGCGTGCAGCTTCCTCCCTGATTCGGCACGAGCCGCGTACAACTCCGCCAGCTTCACCCGTCGATCGCCACACACCACGGCATCGTTGTCGAGAACACACTCGTCGAGGGGGACACCGCTGAATTCGCTCGCGAACTTCAGAATGTCGTCCCGCAGTGCCAGTGCGGTCAGATGGACGGCTTTGCCCGCCACGACGGTACCGGTACTCGCGAAGGTGCCGGTGTCGTAGAGTGTCCTGTCCGTGTCTGCATTGACGATGTCCACCTCGGCCGCACGTGTGCCGAGAATTCCAGCGGCAATCTGCCTGTGTGCGTTCGTTATTCCGTTCCCCATCTCCGAAGACCCGACAGCAAGGTGGTACGTGCCGTCCTCGAGTAGTGTCAACTCGGCACCCGAGCGGTGCTCGGTGGGAGGTCCACACTCGAGCAGAGCCAATGCGACGCCTGTTCCGACGAGCCAATCCTCGCCGTCCGGCTTCTCCACCCCGTTGCCTCGCGCGAGGGATGCCTCGACGTGGTCGAGGCATTGATCGAGCCCGTAGCTTCCGAAGGCCGCGTCGCTCGGGCCGTCCCATACCGACTCGACGAGATCGGTCGGCCCCACCATGTTCTTGCGACGAAGCGCCAGCGGACTCATCCCGAGCAGGTGCGCCAGTTCGTCCATCGCGCATTCGATCGCGAACGTGGTCTGCGAGGCGCCATATCCGCGGAAACCGCCTCCTGGAATGACATTGGTGTAGACCGCGTAGCCCAGAGCCTTCTTGTTCGGGCACCGGTACGCGGCCAGTGGACTGCCCAGCGCGGCGGCGAGTGTTTCGCTGGCGTGGTTGGCGTAGGCCCCGGTGTTGGAGACCACGTACACGTCGAGTGCTGTCAGCGTCCCATCCCGCGTTGCACCGAGCTTCACGCGCGTGGTCATCTGATGCCGAGTGGTCGAGCCGATGAACTCTTCCTCGCGCGTCCATTCCCATTTGACCGGACGGCCGAGCTTCATGGTCGCCCACAGCACCAGGTCCTCGGAGATCATCTCTTGTTTGCCGCCGAAACCGCCCCCGACCCGTTCGGTGAACACGTGCACGTCGCGTGCCCGCAATCCCAGCAGGTAGCAGAGCTTGGCCTGCACGATGAACGGTCCCTGCGTACTCGTCCGAACGTGCCAGCGGCCGTCGTCCCCGCGCCACGCGATGGAGCCGTGGGTCTCGAGGTGGGCGTGCTGGACTCTGGAGGTCGAGTAGGTCCGCTCGTGCACGGCATCGGCCGTGGCGAACCCTGCTTCGACACTACCGACCTCGCCGTGGATGTCGACGAAGATGTTGCCGTTCTCCTCGAATCCTTTGTCGTGCAACAGCGGAGCATCCGGTTCCATCGCTACGAACGGGTCGAAGACGGCCGGGAGTTCGTCGTAGGTGACCATCAGTGCTCGGCAGCCCTCCTCGGCTGCCGCCTCGGTCTCGGCGACGACTGCGGCTATGCGCTGTCCGACGAACCGAATGACGTCGTCGAGGATCAGCGTGTCGTCCGGATCCACCAGATGGTCCTCGTGCAGTGCCGTGCTGTACAGGCGCTGCGGAACATCTTCGTGGGTGAACACATGGACCACACCGGGAACAGCCATCGCTGCGCTTCGGTCGATGCCGGTGATGCGTGCATGCGCGTGCGGAGACCTCAGGACTTTCAGGTGCAAGACATTCGGGACGGTGACATCCATGGTGTATCGCGCGTGTCCGGTCACGATGTCCTCGGTGAACGGGTTGGCGAGGCTTGCCCCGCACGCCTTCCCGGCCACGTCCGGTTCGGCTTCGGTCAGACCGTGAAGGGCGTCGGCGATTGACCTGTATCCGGTGCACCGGCACAGGTTTCCCTTCAACGCCCTCGGCAGATCTTCTTTCTGCTCATCCGACAGCGACGCCGCCGTCATGATCATCCCGGCCGCACAGAATCCACACTGAAACGACTGGGCGTCATGGAACGACTGCTGCATCGGATGCAGACCGTCGCCGTTCGCGAGCCCCTGCACGGTAGTGACCTTCTTCCCCGCCGCTCGGAACGCCGGGACTAGACACGAATGAAACGGCGTGCCGTCCAGCCATACCGTGCACGCACCGCAATCCCCTGCGTCACAACCCTTCTTGACGCCATACACCTCGCGGTCACGCAGGAACGTGCGCAGACACTGGCCCGGTTCGGGTTCGGCCGAGAAGAGCTTTCCGTCGACCTCGAATTCACTCATGACAACTCCGTACGGATCTGCTCGGCGAAGTAATAGGTCAGGTGCTGTTTGTAGGGCGCAGAGCCGTTGACATCGTCGAAGAAGCCGTCGACGGCGGTCGCGGATTCGATCCCTGCGCGAAGATCCTGCGGGCTCGGAATACGCTCGTACGCAACCTGTACCGGCCGCGGCGTCGCAGCCGTCGCCGTCAGTCGGAAGTCGGAACCGTCTGCCGCGCACGTTCCGATGACGAGTGCTGCGGATCGGCCCGCGTGAACGAGCGACTGCTGGCGCCACGCATAGCGCTTGGTGAGAGCACTCGCGGGCAGCGAGACGGACCGCAGCAGCTCGCCTCGTTCGAGGATGTTCGCATGATCACCGGTCACGAACTCCGTTGCCGCGACTTCACGCGGCGCCCCGGACCGCGGCACGAGGGTGTACACACCTTCCAATGCAGCAGTCAGCGAGATCATTGCACCCGCGGGAAGTGACATACAGATGTTCCCGCCGACCGTCGCCGCGTTCCAAATTTTGAACGACGCCAGCAACGATCGACAACAATCACGAAACAGCGGCGCCGCAGTCCACTCGGCGGGAGCCGCGAAGTCGAACAGTTCCGCGATCCGGCACGTCGCGGCGATCTCCAACCCGTCGTCGGACACCGTCAGTGCCTGCCACCCGAGACTGTCCAGATCGATCAACGTATCGCTCGAGACCTGGGGTTCGGAGAACAGCCAGGTTCCTCCTGCCAACCAGGCGTAGCCATCGCGCCACCCGTCGATCTGATCGAGTGACGTAGGCCGTTTGACTTCACCGATCGTGCCGAGATTCATTGCGCCACCTTCGACATCTGTCCTCCTGAGTATTTCAACGGCCACCGAGTGGGAGTGCGACTTCATTGCCCGGTCGCGAATCGAGACGGCCCACCTCGGCCGGAACCAGGATGTCCGCGGACGGTTCGGGACGGATCAGGTTGTACTTGCGCACCTCGCCGCCGACACCGGACACGAGCAGATCAGCTCCCGACGTGGTTGCCGTCGTCGCGATCGTGACGCCCGGAGAGCCGGGTAAGGGCACGAACGACGACGTCTGCGCGAAATCGACAGTGCCGCCGTGATGATTCGGAGATTCGAGGTACATCGCGGGGCCACCGTCGAGTCTCGATCCGGCCGAGAACGTCCGAACGGTACCGTTTCCCCCTGCCATCCCTGCGACGATCGACTGCGCACCGCCTTCCACACCGGCGACCCAGCCCGTGGACAGTGACACCCCGCCAACGTAGGTCTCGTCGAACGCCATGAACTCCGAGGTCTGCGTCGGGCCCTCACCGTGTGCGTGTTCGTCGGATCCGGAACTGGCGGCGGTCGGCTGGAAGAGGTCGTACCGGAAGGTCTTCACCAGCGGTGCATCCCCGGCCCCCGGCGCGGTCACGATGCTCGTGCGGCCGGACGAAGCGTCGACCATGCCGGTGGCGATGGTGACGCCGCGGTCCGAGCCGGGATACGGGGTGAAGGCGTCGAAGACGTCGGGCGCGGTGCCGTTCTCTGCCGGCAGGCTCGACGAGTACACCGTCACCTCGGACTCCGTACCCGGCCCGGTTCCTACGATGATGTTGTCACGCAGGGCATTTCCGTCGATATCGGCAGCAGCGACCACGATGCCACCGTCGGCAGAACCGCCAGCGGGTTCGAATCGGATCAGCTCTTCGGTGAAGGGTGCCGCACCGACGCCGTTGTAGCCCACGACTTCCGGGACGGTTCCCGGCCCGGTTCCGACAACGAGATCGAGCACCATGTCGCCGTCGATGTCACCCATCGATACCGACGGCGTGCCCTCGAAGCCCGGGAACGGTGTCACCGTGGTGATCGGCCGATCGCCCGCCGCGTCGTAGACCTGAACCGTTGCGTCGACCCCGTCCGAACCAGGCTGTGCAACAGCATAACTCGACACTGCCGGGATTACGCTGACCAGCGCCATCAAGCCGTTGTCCTCGTGATTGAGACGGTGACAGTGGATGACGAAGGTTCCGATGTAGTCGGTGAACTTCGTCCGAAGCGTGACCGATGCCGGCTCCAGCGCGTTCTCTTGATCGTCGGTGACGGGAGCTGGAACGTTGACGTTATCCTGCCCCCAAGGCTGCACCCCCGTCACGGTCCCCGCAACCGGATCCACGATCTCGGTCACCTGAAAGTCGTTGACGTGGATGTGCATCGGATGTTCGTCGTTGTTGAGATTGGTGATCTTCCATTCCTCGACGGAGTCGAGCCGGGGCTGGATCAGCGGAATGTTGGGGAAGGTGTTGGCCGCGAACTCGTAGGTGAACGCCTTCGGGTCGCTCGCGCTTGCCTTGTCGTTCGAGAACCCTCCGGATACGACCAGTTCGCGCGTGACGTCGACGGGCATGGCAGCGGTGTCGACGAACGAGGTGTAGGCGTCGAGCTTCTGACCTGGCTCGAACGGGACGGTCACACCCTCGCCCTCCTCGGGCGTGACCTGAAGTAGCTTCTGAGTCGGGAAGGTGAAGAATCCGTCGGCGTAGCTGATGATCGACGGGTCGACGGTGACTGTGCCGAGCGTCGCCGGTGGATTGCCGGTCCCGTTGTTGGTGTACAGGATGCCGTCGTTGACCACAGGCTTCGCGCCCTCGAGCGGAGGCATCTCGAGGATGAGCTCGCCTTCCTCTGGCATCGTGACTGCGATCGAGTAGCGGGAACCCGGCGGGATCACCAGCCGCGTGCCGTCCCCATCGACCGGACGTTGGACCTCGCCGAACGGATTGCCGTCCTGTCCGACGAGTGCGAACTCGGGATGATTTCCGGTCGCGGTTTCGGTGAGTTGCACTGGCATGTAGGCGAAGTCGCTGATATTGGCCAGCACCCAGATCGCGGTCTGGCCGGGTTTTGCGGTCAGCTCGGGTTGGAATCCGCCGTTGACGGTGAACTGGACGTCGCGCTGGTTGTCCGGGAGCGACGGGTCGGCAGGCACATCGACGGTGTCGCTGCTGAAGCTCTGCAGATTGCCCGGAATGAATTGGTTCTGACCGCGGTGATTGTCCGGGGACAGCGGACCGGTGTACCAGTTGGTCATGTACTGAGCGCCGTCGCTCGTCTCGGCGAAGTTCACCGGCGCAAGGCTCGGACGATAGGTGCCGTCGGACAGTTGCTGCTCGGTCGGAGGTTCGAGGGTACTGACGTACTGCGGCCAGTTGGGATCGTTCAGTTGGGTGCCGCTCCCTTTTCTGTCGAAGACGAAGTTGTACTGCAACGCCATGTCCCGGATCGGGAGGTCGTTCTCGGTGACGATCGGCAGATCACCGTCGGGACGACCGATTTCGAGAAGTCCGGCGAGTCCGGCGTACGTCTGCTGGGCCGTCAGTGTGTGGAGATGACTGTGATACCAGTACATTCCGTTCGGCATTTCCTCCGGCACCGCGTAGTCGTAGCGGTTGCCCATACCGGCGGGGATGTCCAGTAGTACGTTGTCGGCGTTGCCGTTCGGGCTCACGTGCAATCCGTGAGTGTGCAGATTGAGCGGGGCTTGGTCGAGCGTAGGCGGAACGAGCGGCACCTCGCCGCCTGCGGGAGTGAACGCCGGGTCGTAGAAGTCCTCGATGGTCAGGCCCTGCAGGTCGTTGTCGTAGTGGATGATCAGTTGCTCGCCCGGGTCGACCCGCAGAGTGGGTGCCGGGTAGATATCCTGCCCGCTCGTCGATCCATCCGAGGCCGTGCCTTGGACGACCTCGTAGCCGTAGAGCAGAAAGTTCTCCACCGGAGCAGACGCGGTGTCGAGCGAAACCTTGCCCTGATGGGCCGACAGTCGGACTTCGAGCACGCCGTTCTCGCTGGAGAGCTTCACCGGTTCGGTGTACTGCGCGACGGCCCCCTGATCCGCGTAGTTCGATCCCGCAGACGTGGGTGCCTCCTGCGCGCACGACGCCACGAGCAGTGCGACGACAACACACACCGCACCTCTGCGAGCAACAGAGAACATCGGCACTCCTCGGGCTGGGAGGACTTCGCCGAGCATAGGTCCAGCTGTCGGACGAACAGTGCCGAGTGAGGGTGAGATTGCGGGTGAGAAGGAGCCACGCTGCATTCGAACGTATGCACTAACAGGCTGTGGAAGGAACTGTGGATAACTCGAGGACCAATACCGGCCCCCTGTGGATGGGCTGTGGATCAACATCCGCTGCCACTACGAACTAGCTGCTCAGGTCCCATGCCGGCGAATTACATGCCTGTGAGTAACTCTGCGCGAAAAGTGTGGACAAAGTGTCACTAAGCTCGTGTGTATGGCGAAATCGATCATCGTGTGCACCTCCATCTCACACGGAAACACCAAGAAGATCGCCGACGCCATAGGCGACGTGCTCGACGCCCCGGTCGTCGCACCCGCCGCTGCCGATCTCGCCGGCTACGACATGGTCGGGTTCGGGTCGGGGATCTACTTCGGGTCGTTCCACTCCGACTTACGGGCCTTCGTCGAGTCGTTGCCGCAGCAGGACGGGCGCACAGCATTTCTGTTCGCGACCAGTGGACTGCCCGAGACCCGGCTCACTCGCTTCTCCGGCCGTCTCGTCGAACTTCTGGAGGACAAGGGATTCGACGTTGTCGGAGGGTTCTCGTGCCGAGGCTTCGACACGTTCCTGCCCTTCAAGCTCGTGGGCGGGATTCGCAAAGGACAGCCCGACGAGGACGACGTCGCCTCCGCCCGGGCGTTCGCCGAGCATCTGCGAGATGCGGTGGGCAACGATCGGGGGTGACGTCGCTGCAGGAACCGCCGTGGCTCAGCAAGTCTCCGCACTGGCTCGGATTGTCGCTCTTTCGCCCCGTTCGGCCAGCGCGGTGATGAATCGTGCGATCTCGGCTGGCTTCTCTTCTGCCATGAAGTGGCCGGCTTGAATGGGTTCGTAGGTCGAATCGGTGGCCCACGCACCCCAGAGCGCGGCAGCATCGAAGCCTAGTTGCGATCCCCAGTCCTGCGAGATCACGCCTACCGGCATCGTGAGCCGAGCCCCGGCATCACGGTCCGCCAAGTCCATGTCGAGGTCGATTCCCGCCGTAGCTCGGTAGTCGGCGACTATGGAATCCACTGCAGCAACAGAGCTCTCGACGTAGTGCTCCCGAACGCCAGGGGTGAATGTCGATCCATCGGGATCCCACGAATCCAGGAACGAACCGAAGAACTCGGGGCCGACGGCCTTGATCATCTTCTCCGGCAGTCCTGCGGGCTGAGCCATGAGGTACAGATGCCATGCCACCTTGGCATCGATACCACGCAGAACGTCCCACGTGTCTGCAGTCGGGAGTACGTCGAGTATCCCGAGATACTGGACGGCTTCGGGATGGTCCAGCCCCGCACGAACACCGACGAGGGCACCCCGGTCATGACCGACCAAGCCGAATCGGTCGAATCCGAGCGCTGCGGTGACCCTCACGACGTCGTTGGCCATGGTCCGCTTCGAGTAGGTCCCCGAATCGGTTTCGGCCGGTTTGGCACTCGCCCCATATCCACGAAGGTCAGGGACAATGACCGTGTGTCGAGCTGCGAGCTCGTGCGCGACGTACCGCCACATGATGTGCGTCTGTGGAAAGCCATGAAGCAATACGAGAGCCGGCCCGGTTCCAGCGACGGCAACGCTCAATTCCACGCCCCCGTCGCCGGTCATGGTCCGATACCGAAACCCATCGATTGTCATTGCCTTCATCGTGTGTCCTTCACTGTTCGATGGGCAGGGTGACCGGAGAAGATGCCTGCCGGAAGATCGTGCTTTTCGAGCGCCGTTGCGCGGAGGGCGGGGATCACTACCGAATCGACGAGTGCATCCAGATAGTGGTCGTCGATTTGCAGCCCGTTGAGCTGCCGGAGGAGAACGACGGCGCCGACGACCTCCTCGAAGGGGAAGGGGTCGACTCCTCGAGGCAGTTCGCCGCGGCGAACGGCTGCTTCGATCACCGAGTCCGGAAGTCGGGCACCGGTCGGGCCGGTGGATCGTTCGATCTCTTCACAGAGCACAGGATCCTCGAGGCCTGCTTGGAGCAACAGCAGCGGCATACGCCCGTCGGCAGCAGCCATGGTCGCCGCCAATCGCCGACAGAGGGCGAGCAGATCACCGCGTAGGCTGCCGGTGTCGATGTCGGCACCCGCCCCGTCGCGTGCGGGGCCAGCCTTCACTGCGGCGATAACCATGTCTCGCTTGGTTTTCCAACGACGGTACAGAGTCGCCTTGGATGCGCCTGCACGGCGTGCAACGCCCTCGAATGTGACACTGTCGTAGCCACCTTCGCCCAACTGAGCGTTCACGACGTCCAATATCTCGGACTCGCGTTCATCGTCGCGAGGACGCCCTCCAGTGACTACGACCATGTCGACCTCGTTTCGGTTTAGATCCGGTACGGTTCGTATCGTAACAGGCTCCAGCGGCGCCCGGCGCCAAGAACTTGGCACTGAGGGTCATCTCGCGCACAACGATTCGAGCGAGCATTCAAGGACCATCAACCCACGTCCCATGGGGGTCCACATATGTCGATCGTCTCCGACACACCTGCCACTGCTGTGTCCACACCGCCACTGGAGCGGTCCGAGCCCGCTGAGTTGACAGTTCTCGGCGCCTGCCCGCAGGACTGTCCGGACTCGTGCGCAATGGTCGTCACCGTCTCCGACGGAGTGGCAACCAGTGTCAGCGGCAGCAAGTCGATGCCGTACACCAACGGCGGTCTGTGCGTGAAAGTCGACAACTACCTCGACAAGGTGTACCACCCGGATCGGCTTCTATACCCTCTGAAACGGTCCGGTCCCAAGGGAAGTGGCCAATTCGAACAGATCTCGTGGGACGAGGCCATCGCCACGATCGCCGACAAATTTACCGCTGTCAGCGCGGAGTTCGGACCCGAGGCGATCATGCCGTGCAACTACCTTGGCACTCAGGGGATCACCCAGGGCTTGAACGTCGGCGATGCGTTCTTCAATCGGCTCGGCGCTACCGTCGCCGAGCGCACATACTGCGATGCGGGCTCCTGTACCGCATACGCGATGACTGTGGGCGACACCGCAGGCGTCGACCCGGAGAGCTTCGTCCATTCGAAGTTCATCCTCATCTGGGCGTCGAACGTCATGAGCACCAATCTGCATCTCTGGCCGTACATCGCCGAGGCCAAGAAGCGCGGCGCCAAAGTCGTCGTGGTCGATCCGGTCAAGACGCGCACGGCAAAGGCAGCCAGTCAGTACATCCCGATTCGGCCGGGCACCGATGGCGCGCTCGCGCTGGCCATGATGAACGTGATCATCGCGGAGGGACTCACCGACGATGCCTACATCGCCGATCACACGATCGGATACGACGAACTCGTCGAACGCGTCGCCGGATACACCCCGGAGTGGGCCTCGGACGAAACCGGAATCCCGGTCGACGACATCTACGCGCTTGCCCGCGAATACGCGCAGTCCCAACCCTCCGTCATCCGCATCGGCGTGGCGATCGAACGGAGTGCCGGTGGCGGACAGTCGGTTCGCGCGATTTCGTGCCTGCCTGCGCTGGTCGGGGCGTGGCGACGCCCGGGAGGCGGGCTGCTCCAGCTCCCGCTCTGGGCGTTTCCAGTCAACTGGCCGGCGTTCCTGCAGACCGAGTTGCAGACACCGGGAACGCGGGTGGTCAACCTGTACCAACTCGGCGAGGCGCTGACGGGCGGACTGGAACTCGATCCACCACTGAAGGCGTTGATGGTCTACAACTCCAACCCGGTCGTGGTGTGTCCCGACCAGGAACGGATGATCGCGGGCCTGTCACGTGAAGACCTGTTCACCGTCGTCAGCGACCACTTCCTCACCGATACG
>NZ_LVCV01000572.1 GCF_001647195.1 Rhodococcus sp. EPR-157
CAACAACAAGTCGATCGAGCCGCGTGGCGAGGCCATACCGAACACCGAACTGTTCCGCCGATTGGCCGCGGCCATGGGCTTCACGGAGCCTGCGTTCACCCGCACGGACGAGGAGCTGATCGCCGAGGCATACGACTGGGAATCACCCGCCATGGAAGGCATCACAATCGAATCACTGAAGGAGAAAGGTTGGCAGCGTCTCAATCTTCCAGCTCCCGACGAGTACGCACCCCACGCAGAGGGCAACTTCAAAACTCCCTCCGGCAAGACCGAATTCGTGTCCTCGGCCGCGGCAGGCGGAAACTTCGTACTCCCGCTGTTCCGCCAAGGATCGAACGATCATCAGCCCGGCCAGCCGGTCGATCCGCTTCCGCACTACATTGCCCCGCGCGAGTCCAGTCGTGCGAATCCTGAACTGGCCGCCAAGTTTCCACTGAATCTACTGACCCCGAAGTCGCACGCGTACCTCAACTCCAGCTTCGGCAACATCGAGGTGCACCAGAAGGTGCAGCGCGAACCCTCGCTTCTGATCAACCCCGTCGACGCGGCGGCACGCGGCATCGAGTCGGGCGCGCAGGTCCGGGTATTCAACGAGCGTGGCGAGTTCGTCGTCATAGCCAAGGTGGACAAGTCCGTGATGGCAGGCGTCACCGTCTGTTCGATGGGCTACTGGCGGAAGAACTCTCTGTCGCTGTCGACGCCGGCGTCGCTGAACCCCACCGTCTTCGCCGACCTCGGCAACGCCCCCACCTTCTCGGACACCCTCGTCGAGGTCGCTCTGGTCGAGGGGGTCGTCGCATGAGCTACGTCGTGACCGACGCGTGTGTCGACGAACTCGACAAGTCCTGCGTCGAGGAATGCCCCGTCGACTGCATCTACGAGGGCGCCCGCATGGTGTACATCAATCCCGACGAGTGCGTCGACTGCGGCAAGTGCGTTCCGGCGTGCCCCAACGACGCGATCTACTGGGAGCACAAGCTGCCGGAGGACAAGAGCGTGTTCGTCGACATTGCGGCAGTCTTCTTCGACGAAACCGAAGCATCAGGAGGCGCAGAGGATTTCGGGCCGATCGGACGAGATCACCCGGCGATTGCGGAGATGAGCACCGGTGACAACTGATCCGATCGACATCGACTGCGACCTGATCATCATCGGCGCAGGACCGGTAGGGCTCTACGGCGCCTACTACGCCGGATTCCGCGGAATGCGAGTTGCGGTCATCGACGCCCTCCCCCACCCCGGCGGTCAGATGACTGCCCTCTATCCAGAGAAGCTCGTCTTCGACGTCGCCGGCTATCCCGCTGTCCGGGCGCAGAGTCTGGTCGACGCCTTGGTGGAACAGGCATCGCAGGCCGACCCCGTGTACCTGATGGAGCACGTCGCGATGACAGCCGTCGAAAGCGACGAACACGTGGTGGTGACGACGGACCGCGCCGCGACCGTCACGGGAAAAGCCATGTTGATCGCGGCAGGAATCGGCAAATTCACACCACGCCCGCTGCCTGCTGGATCCGAGTTCCTCGAACGCGGACTGCGCTACTTCGTTCCACGCCTCGACGATCTGGCCGGCCACGACGTGCTGGTCGTCGGCGGCGGTGATTCGGCGGTGGACTGGGCGCTGAGCCTGGAACCGGTCGCAGCGTCCGTTGCTCTCGTCCACCGACGACACAGCTTCCGCGCACACGAGCACAGCCTGAAGCTGCTCGAGGATTCCTCGGTCTCGGTACTGACTCCCTTCGAGGTACAACGAATATCGGGTGAAGACACGGTCCGATCGGTCACCATTGTGGAGTCCGAGACCGGCGAGTCCCGGGAGTTGCCTGCTACCAGCGTGGTCGCTGCGTTGGGATTCAAGGCGGCGCTGGGGCCGATCGGCACCTGGGGGTTGGACAAACATGGACGCGACATCGCGATCGATCGTTCCATGCGCACCAACCGATCCCGAGTGTTCGCCGCCGGTGACGTTGCCGGACACGACAACAAGGTCAAACTCATCGCGGTGGGTTTCGCCGAAGCCGCTGTCGCGGTCAATCACATTGCAGCCCTGATCAATTCAGGTGAGCAAGTGACACCCGGGCATTCCAGCGACCAGGCCTGATCCGCCTCACTCCTGATCGCTGGTCCGATGCGGTCGGGTGACGGCGCGGACGTCACCCGACCGCTCCGCCGCTGCGGCGCGGTACTGCCTCGGACTGACGCCGTACTGCTCCTTGAACGCTCTACTGAAGACCGTGAGGTCGGTGAAGCCCCATCGCTGTGCGATCTGGCCGAGAGATCGGTCGACTGCCACGCTGGCGACGATGTCGCGACGACACTTCTCCAGTCGGCGCACACGGATCGACCGCGAGAGCGTCTTTCGACTCTCTGCGAACAACCGGTGCAGTTGCCGAGTGGAGATGAGCATCGCGGTAGCGATCGTAGTCGGTGTCAGGTCTGGGTCGGCGAGGTTGTCCTCGATGAACCGGTCGATTTCTGGCATCAGACTGCGGCCGGCTGTAGCGGGAGCCGAGCCCAGAGTGGTACGCGCGATCACACTGACCAGGTCGCCGACCTCGTCGGCAACCGCACATGCACCGCCCGAGTCGAAAGCCGATCGCGCAGTCGCGAGGTCATGGAGGAATCGGCCCAACACACCGCTCATTCCGCTGCGGCCGTCGAACCGCACGGCGGTAAGCCCTGCCGATTCGTGCTCGGCAAGTGAAATCAACGCACGCGGCCACGTGAAGACCTCCAGCGACCACTGATCGTCATGAGGATCGCCGTTGACGATCCAATCGAACGGGCGAGAGGTGTCGTAGATGGCGAAATCGCCTCGGCTGAGCACACATTCGCGATCATCCTGACGGACGATGGCCTCGCCTCTCCGAATCATGCCGATCTGCAGGAAGTCGCAGCCGTCGGAGTCGATCAACGTGCTGTTGCGTTCGATCCGTTGACTGGTCGCATCGACGCTGGAGACCTTGAGATGTGCAATCGACTGCGAACGCACCGACCCGGTGAAGCGACTGTCCCCGATATCCGCAACATCGAGCGCGACGAAATGCGCTTGCAGCATATCGGCCCAGTCGACGGCGCTGGTCGTCCGAGCCGGCAGGGCAAACCCAGATCTGTTCAGCATGGATTTCCTCCTCTCGGTAGAACATATCCCCGTTTATTTCGCCGATGTTGAGAAATCGTGACGTCGTCGAGAATTCGTCGGTCCGGTCGATCGGGCCTGACTCGGTG
>NZ_LVCV01000573.1 GCF_001647195.1 Rhodococcus sp. EPR-157
CGTGACAGCCCTCCTCGACGCCAGGGGACGTCCACTTCGGGATCTGCGGATCTCGTTGACCGATCGATGCAACTTCCGGTGCGTCTACTGCATGCCGCGGGAGACGTTCGGGCCTGACCATATGTTCCTCCCCACAGAACGCTTACTCAGCTTCGAGGAGATCGAACGGGTCACTCGCGCCGCGATGCGCCTCGGTGTGCGCAAAGTGCGATTGACCGGCGGCGAACCGCTGCTGCGCGACGGGATCTATGCCCTGATCTCCTCTCTGAAGTCTCTCGACGGGCTCGAGGTCGCGATGACGACCAACGGGGCGCTGCTCGGAAGGCATGCCGACGGACTGGCCCGCGCAGGTCTTGATCGGGTCACGGTGAGCCTCGATTCCACCGATCCCGAGACCTTTCGCCGCATGAGTGACACCAGAGTTCCGGTAGAGCGGGTGCTCGACGGCATCGAGTCGGCCACGACCGCCGGCCTGGGCCCGGTCAAGGTCAACGTCGTCGTGCGACGCGGCGTGAACGATGCCTCGGTGCTCGACCTGGCTCGGACATTCCGAGGATCGCCGGTGACGGTCCGATTCATCGAGTACATGGATGTCGGGTCCACAAATCGATGGCAACTCGATCAGGTAATCGGGGCAGCGGAGATAGCGTCGACGATCGATGCGGTGTACCCACTCGAACCACTGCCCCCGAGGTACGACGGTGAAGTCGCGCGGCGGTACCGGTACCGCGACGGCGGCGGCGAAATCGGGATCATCGCTTCGGTCACCCGTCCGTTCTGTGGCGACTGCACACGCGCCCGTTTGTCGGCCGACGGGCAGATCGACACATGTCTGTTCGCCGGATCAGGTACCGACCTGCGGGGTCTGATGCGGTCCGGTGCCGACGACGCGACCGTCGAGGCCACCCTGCGGCGTCTATGGTCTGTGCGCGCCGACCGCTACTCCGAATTGCGTTCGCAATCAGACGGACCATCTCGCGGCGAGAAGGTCGAAATGTCCTACATTGGAGGGTGAATGAGATCGATAGCCGAACACCGTCGGCAGATCGCAGCACTCGGCATTACCGCTCGGTCGCGGCCTGTCGAGCTATCCGCTGCGATGGGGGCTGTGCTCGGCGATGCGGTGCGAACCTCCGGACCACTTCCGGCATTCGATGTCTCCGCCGTCGACGGATTCGCCGTTCGTCACGATGACCTCCGGGTCGACGCCGAGCTGTCGGTACCTGGAACGTGCGTTGCCGGCCCGATCGCGACGGCGATCTCGGGGTCACCGGGCCAAGCTGTGCAGATCATGACGGGAGCTCCCGTACCTCCTGGCGCCGACACTGTCGTACCGGTAGAGGGCACCAGTGGATTCGTCGAAGATTTCGCAACTGCCCGGGTACGAATTCGAACTTCGCCGAAGCGGGGCGCCAACATTCGCGCACGTGCCAGCGACATCGGTGCAGACGAAATCATCCTACCCAAGGGAACAACACTGTCGCACAACCACATCGGCGCATTGTCCGCACTCGGCCTGACTCGAGTCCAGATCCGATCCTGCCTGCGGGTCGCGGTCGTCCCCACCGGAAACGAGCTGGTTCGGCCTGGCACACCGCTACGCCCCGGACAGATCCACGAGTCGAACGCCCCCATGATCGTCGCCGACCTGCAGCGGTGTGGAGCTGAGGTCCGTCGCGAAGACGTCGTGGGTGACGACGTCGAATCGCTGCGCGCGACGCTGGGCCGATGCGCCGACTGGGCGGACCTCATCGTGACAACCGGCGGAGTCAGCGCCGGTACCGAGGATGTGGTTCGTTCGGCGCTCGGCGGCGGGTACGCGGAGTTCGTGTCGGTTGCGATGAAACCTGGAAAACCCCAGGGAGCAGGCCACTTCGACGGCGTTCCGATCATCTCCCTGCCTGGCAACCCGGTGGCTGCTTTCGTGTCCTACGAGATGTTCGTCCGCCCGTTCGTCCGGGGCGCGCTGGGCTGCGACACCGTCGACCGCCCGACCTGTGAGGTGGTGCTGGACTCCCCCACCATCGCCGGCCGCCCAGGAATGATGCAGTTCCGCCTCGGTCGGCGTCATGGTTCGCGCGTCGTAGTGTCAGGTTCTGCGTCCTCGGGCTCGATCAGTTCGATGGCGTCGAGCGACTGTCTCGTCGTCGTCGGCGAAGGCGGCCTGGCGCACGGCTCAGCGGCGACGGTCTGGATGACGGGTGTCGGCTGACTCGTGTGCAAACAGCGACAGCGGCTATGCCGTGGGCATAGCCGCTGTCGCGGGCCTAACTGAGCCGCCTAAGAGAATCGAACTCTTGACCTTTTCACTACGGACCAGACTGTTAGACAGTCGATCTGGTGCTAACCATTCCAGTCGGCGCAGGTCAGAGGTGGCATTGACCCCAACCGTTCCAACGGTTTGCGCGTGGTCATCGCGGTTACCGTTCCCTAACTGTGCCCTGAGGGGTCCGAGCTAGTCCGTACCCTTCTCGCGGAAGACCGTGAAAAGGAGGATTCACGCCGGCGTGTACCCCTGGGCCGCTCGGCAGTGAGCGGCCCGATCATATTGTCGGTGTCGGCAACATGATCGGGCTACTCGGCGCGTCCTTACTTCGGATCGATGCGCGGAACCGGGTTGTCGTCGGCCTGAGCGACGACTACTTCGCTGCCCGGCGGTACATCGAACACTGGCGTGACACCTTCTAGAATTCTGATCGTCGACCCAGTGTCGGGGTTCTTCTCGACGGTGTAGTTACCGACAAACTTCTTCTCTTCGCCGTTTGGCAGTATTACTCGAATCATCTCGACAGTCTGCCAGGGCCGCTGTCAGTCGAACTTGATTCCCTCAGCGAACTTGCGCAGCCGCTCCTCCTCGACGGTCCGCGCGTGCTCGGCCTCTTCCTCTCTGCGTGCGACGAGCGCTGCGTGCTCGTCCTCCTTCCGACCGCGGGCCTCTACGGTCGCCAGGAGCGACGCAATGTCTCTTGTGGTTTCGGCAACCGTCTCCAGCGTCGTCCGCGCGATCTCTAGCGTGCTCGCGTACGCGCGCATGCCTCTCGCGATAGCCGGAACACCGTGGTACTCGGCTGCGGTGACTTGGCGTGAAAGCTTCAGCGTGACCATGTATCGGCCGTTCTCGTCTACATCGTCGAGCGACGGTGGGTTCACTGCGATGACCTTGAGCGGTACGGGGGTGGTGTCAGTCATGGCGGCATCCTACGTTCGAGGCCCGACAGTCACCCTGCGGGGAATTCAATTCTGTGCCCAACCACGGAGTTGAACGCTTTGGCTGGGCAGAGCGCGCTACCGCTCAGACGATCAGGCCGCGGAGCGTTTTGACGAAGTCGGTTACCCCACGTCGAACGTCGTCGCGGTACAAGTGCTCTTCGTTCGGGAGGGCCAGGGTTGAGTGGTCGGTGAATGCGATGTGCGAGGTTGTTCTGAACCATGGTCGCCCGAGGTCGGTTCCGACGAGATCACCTACCTGTGTGAGGTGGAGACCGGTGATGGTTCGAAGTGGTCGCGTCCAGGCTGCGTTGATTGTCATTACAGGTGGGTTGGTTCGACGCCAAGGCGAGGACTCTTCCTCGCGGTCGTAGTTGTCGGTTTCGTACTGGATCTCTGTGTGCACGATATTGGTTGACGTGAGTACGAAGACGCGCCATTTCGTCGGCTCGGTTGCGTCGTACTCGGTGAATGAGACCACGATGTCGTTGGGGTCGACGAGCGTCCCGACTGTGTGAATAACGTGCCGCGGCGGTAGCGATGTGGCAGCGAGGTGTTCGTCGATTAGCTTCCGGTGCTCAAGGTCCAGTTCCATGCCGTGAATCTAGCGGTGGGCTATGACAGGTTCGGAGCAATCGAATCGACCCGGCGACTCAACCCGTCAGTTCTGAGGGCTTGCCAGCGGAGGCGCACTTTCCTAGTGCGTAGGCATGTCCTCGAAAGATTCTTCCTCGCCAGCGTCTTGCGTCGTGTCGAGATACTCTTCGGACGTGTCGAAGAGTATCTCGAGACGGGAACGAGCGTGCTCTGCAGATGAGTGGTAGCTAAAATCGGCCCAAGAGGCTCCTGGAATCATTATCGCCCCGCGCCATTCGGCATCTTTCCGGTACTCAGCGATCGCTTCAAGAACCTCGGGCGGGCGGCATCGAGGATGCTCGTCGGCGATGCCGATCGTGCTGCCGAACGCTTTCGCAAGCAACTGGGCAGGTACGGAACTCG
This sequence comes from Rhodococcus sp. EPR-157, assembly GCF_001647195.1. Classification (GTDB taxonomy): domain Bacteria; phylum Actinomycetota; class Actinomycetes; order Mycobacteriales; family Mycobacteriaceae; genus Rhodococcoides. The sequence goes on from NZ_LVCV01000573.1 coordinate 4,207, forward strand.
CGAGTTCGCGGCCTATCGCGAAGACTGGGTACGGCTTCCCTCCCCACACGCCTTTCAACTCGTGCATGCCCACAAGAAATGCTTCGTCTTTGCGCTCAATGAAGCTGTAGTGCTTGAAGAGAATGTGTGCTACTTCGACCGTCAGTACGAAGTACCGGCGCGATGCGTACTTGAGTACCCGAAACCCCGTATCAATGCTGGGGCCCACAAAGTCCATGGCGTATTGAGCATGAAATTTACCCTCGTCGTGAGCTGCATTGAGGGTCTGCTCATTGACGGCTTCCGCGTCGAGCTGTGACCGATCGGCAGAGCCGACGGTACGCGGTATTGCCACCCGGCGGTCAGGAGTGGGGACCGTAGCTAGAAACGCCCCACCCTTCAGAGTCATTGGCGTTTTTTCTACCAAGTGCGCCTGCTCGAACTCATGCATCGATGAAAGCCACACGTCGACCGCGTCGCTGCATTCTTTCTCCGACTGAATGCGGATCGAGAAAATCAGTTCGTCACCGACTGCTTTCCACAGCAGTAGCCGGTTCTGCAGACCCGAGCAAGTTGTCGCTATCAGTGTCGAAAGGATTGCTGGGAACTCGGTATAGAACGCGAGGAACGTCGCGACCCAATCTTCGTTGTCGCTCTTCTGCTAGAACTGGGTGGAATTCTGCAAGTCACACGAGAGGAAGAGGATCGATCCGTCGTTGTTGAGCCCCGACGCCATCAGACGGGAAGGCCGAGGTACTTCGCGCGCACTTTCGCAGCGGGCACAGATACTTCGAATCGGTCGGCCAGCGCCACTAGGTCTTGGGCGAGCTCCCAGTACGCGGCCTTGAACTGTTCGAGTGGCATCAGAAGATTCGAAGCGAAGACGTTCGCCTGCGTCTCAGGTATGTTCTGCCCGAGACGGGTGAAGGTCGAAGTCCGCTTGCCAACTAGGTGTGTGTCTGGGGCGCGATGGTGCAGGAAGTAGTGCCCCAATTCGTGCGCGATTGTGAATCGGTCCCGCAGCCGTGAGGTATGGGTCGGCAGATAGACGGTGAAATCGTAGCTGCTACGGACTTCCAGCGACTCCGCGCGGTTCTCGACCTCGATCTGCCCTCCCAGCTTTAAGAGAAGGCCGTGCACATCCACTTTCCCCGACCCGTCAACGATGTCGTTGTCACGAGCAATCTGCTCCGCGTACTTTGCGATTGCCGAGTACGACAGCCTCGACTGGGGAGCCTCTACCGCTGCGCTCATCATGCTGTTTCCCACCTCACGCTTCCATTATGTACTAAAACATGCCAGGCGAACGGCATCTGTAGTGAGAGTCGCAGGCTAGACGATCGGTACGACAAATCCTCACGCTGCGTCTAGAGAGGCGACTCGGAGGCTGGACGACCACCCGACGAAGAGTCGCAGGTCGAGACTATGTTGTCGCTGCCGACACCATGATGACCACGGCTCACGGTCATGAAATGCGACGACAGCCCGCAGGCACCGTTCCACGGGTGTCCTGCGGGCTGTCGTTTCGGCGCTGAGGGGGTGCAGGTATCGCGTCCTGCCTCGCTCATGCATTCCGCTCACCGGTCAATTCACCTTCACCCCGGCTGCGGGGAGTTTGACGCCGAAATCAGGGAGCGACCTGGTCAGATCAACTCGCCGAGGTCACCCGTCGTCACCGGTGGGTTGCCATGCTCGGCGATCGCGGTGTCGAAAGCCTCGGTTGCACCGATTCCGCGACGGCACTGCTCGATGAGCGTGTACCGAAGATCGGTGGCTGCGTCTCGGTCGGTCGTTGCCTCGGTCGAGGACAGTTGCAGTCCATCGACGTCGTCTGTCCAGAGCAGGCCGAGGGTGTCGAGAATCGCCCACCTACCTTCGCCTACACGTCTACCTCCGTAAAAGCGTTGATCGCCAATCGGTTTGGCGCCGACATCAGATCCGTCGGACAGGCTTCCCATCACTGAACCTCCCGTGGTGTCGCGTCCTGCGCGATGAGGCGCGCGAGGAGGATCCGTCGGTTGTCGGAACCCTCCATGAACGCATCGTAGATTTCGTAGTCGAGTCCGCGGCCAAGGATCAGTTCGTTCTCGTCCGGACCGTAGGCCGCGAGGCCGCGCTCACCTCGGCTGAACGACGAGACGTAGAGGGCTTTCGTATCTGCCGGGACGTCCAGCCGGAGTTCGACCTGGTCCGCCCCGATCGGCAAGATGAGCTTCGACTGCAGCGTCGTCGACAGATGCGCCTCGTCGCGGAACTGGCGTCCGACCAGGGCCGTCAGATCGGTCTCGGCGTCCACGATGCCGAACACGCGTGCGTCGACGTCGCGAGCCACCGTGATGGGCATCGTCACGCGGGGCGCATTCTCGACCGCAGTGTCGAGTCCGCGGATAGCGTCGACGGCCCGCATCGAGCCCGCCTCGGTGTCACCGAACGTCGTACGCGATCGAAGTCCAGGGTTGGTGACCTGGTAGCCGCGGCCGGTGTACGTCCTGACCGTCTCAACGGCGCCGTTGTCGAGGCCTCGGGCGTAGGAGTCCCAGATCTCGCTTCCGTGGCGCCTGCCTTCATCCTCGGTGAACTTCGCGGCGGTCTTGTGCCATGGTTTGTCGCTGACAGGGTTGGCAGCGGCAGCAGCTACGCCAGGCCTAGGCGCTTTCGTAACGGATACCGCAGTCTTGGACACTGTGGTTGCGGCTGTGCCGTGCTCGAGCTCATCCATCTTCGCCAGTACCGCGTTGACGTCGATCCGGCCACCGCCGGACGTCGCACGGACCGCCTCTTTGTACTGCTCGTCCCACTGTTCGGCGTAGTCAGGCGGAGTGTAGACCTGTCCGGGCCTGACCGGCACTGCGGTGCATCGGCAGTGATCGTGGTACTTCTCCGATGCGCCTCGTGTGCCACGGCCGCGTTGGTAGACGCCGAGGACGGTGGCCGACTCTTTGGACGCATACACCTCGGCGCGGGTCGCCAGCATCCGACAGAACGCACACGAACCAGCTTGCGCGTGGCGTGCCCAGGCGGCTCCCGGTTCCTTCTCCGCGTTCTCGACGATGGTGCGGCGCGCCGAACCGAATATGGCGCGTGAAGTGAACCCGGCTATGCGAGTCAGCGCTGCTTCCCCGTTGGCGCGTAGGGCCCACGAGGTCGATGCTTCGAGCTGCTCGGTCGGCGCCGGGGCTGCCGGCATCGGCCAGTACCGAAGAAGACCGGGAGCAGCATCTTCGTACCACACGGTGGCGAGGTCAGCGGCACCCGCGGCGTAAGCCTCGATGATCTGGGGCACGTCTTGGATCATCACGTTGCGAAACTGAGACGAATCGAGATCCATCATCGACGCGTTACGCCAGAGTTCGCTGATGTTCTGCGTGGCAGACAGATTCAGGTCGTCGAGAACTGAGCGCTGCTCGTCAGGAGTCATCGGAATCCTCTCGGGTGTGCCATCAGTCCGGCACCGACTTCCGGAACCGAGACCAGTCGAACGGGCACCCACCGTTCACCTCACGAGGCGGTAACTGCGCACCGTCATGCTCCTGCGACCACGCCGCACGGGCAGCGAGAAACTCGGCAAACGCCGCTTTCCACGCAGCTGGCGTCCGAAACTGGCGACCGTCGAACACAGTCAGATTCGTCGACGGTGCGCTGGTGTCCGTGCGCCGCCTCACGACACTGCCCCCTGGATGCCGTACCGCTTCACCGGAGCCGGAAGGGCGTCGGCAGGAATCGCGAGCGCTGCAACGAGCTTGGTGAGCGCGAGCCGCTGCTGGCGCAACTCCACCAGCGCCGGATGCGCCCGCACACCTTGAGCCGACTCGTTCATCACGCCATCGCGATCGACGACGGCCTGCAGGGCATCGATCGCATCGACCGTCCGGCACACTTCGCGCAGAGTCGTCAGCTCGTGCTGCTCCAAGTCGAACGCTGTCGTCATCGATCGCCACAGCGCCGCGCCACGGCGTTTCAATCCCGTCGGCGCTTTGCGGGCGGGTCTACCTGCCATCTATGCCCTCCTATAGGTCGATTTTTTTCGGATGGGTGACACACACGGAGGCCTATCGCCTGAGAGGGCGGCTGGGGCGTGTGAGGGGGTACTCCCCCTGGGGCGGCGTCGGCGCAGGTCCGGCTCGGATGATCTGTTGCGCGCATCTGTCTTGACCGGCCTTCGCGGAAAGGAGACTGGAAACGCGTTGACGCCGACGCCGCTGGTCTTCATCCGGCGTGGTCCCACATGGGTCCGACGGCGTCCTTGAGTGCCGCGGCGATGCTCGTCGGCCCTGGCTTGCCGTCGACGTTCTCCGTCTGCTCTCGCGGTGTGGTGTCCACGGGTGGCTGTTCGACGTCGGGGACTGCCTCGTACGTCCCTTCGGCGATGAGCCTCACCGCCTTCGAATCGGTGACGACTACCTGGACGTTGGTGTCCGCGTTCCGCAATCTCATCATTGTCGGATCAATCCTTGGGTCGTCGCGCTAGCGGTACTTGCCGGGGCTGTTGTAAAACATGTCGTTGAGCTGTCCGCTTGACACTCTCGGTACTGACATGGGCACGGCTGCCGAGAGGCTGGGCATCGAGTAGTGGACCGACGCGGCCAAGGTGTTCTGTTCGTACTCCCGTATTGCCTTCAGGTCGACGAGGTCTGCACGGGACTGGGGGTTCCGCTCCAAGTAGTCACTGGTGACGTTGCTCCATCCGCGGGTGAGGGCTTGCCCGAGGATGGCCTGGGCGAGAACGCTGTCGTCGCTGCGGAGGGCGGACTTGTATGCCTGTTCGGCTTCATCGCGGTCGGTAAGACGGTTGGCGCGGTCTTGGGCATCTCGGAAGCTGACGAGCCGAGCGGGGTCGCTCGCGCTGCCCGCCGGGAGTCCGAAGACGCTGCGTTCCAAATTTTCTCGCTTGGCTCGAACGACGTCCTTCTCCTGCTGGCGGAGGGCTTTCAGCTTCTCGCTGGTTGATTCGTGTATCGGGGCGAGGTGTTCGCGCTTGCCTGTGTCGGTGAGGTTGGGGTCGCGGGATACTTCGTCCTGCGTCCGGCTGTACTCATCGATGACGCCGGCGGCTTCGGCGCGGATGTCGTCGATCTTTCCTTCGATGAACTCGAGGCTCATGTCGGTTCTCCTATGCGATGTTTCGTGGGTTGACGCTGATGGGGTCGATCAGCCACCGGCCGCCGATGCGCTGGGCGTGGAGTCGTCCGGTGCTGCACCATTTGCGTACGCATCGGTCGGTGACGTTCAGTGTGTCGGCGGCGTGGCGGGTGCTGATCCATTGCACTGATTCTGTCTGGTTGGGTTGTGGCGCTGCACCTTCCGTTCCGTTGTCGGAACATAAGGCTGAGAGGTGGAGGGCTGCCAGTGCAATGTAGGCATCGGGATCGTTGTCGCGCAGTCTTACTCGGCGGTCCGCGGTCACTCCCGCATTCTTTTCGAGCCAGCGGGCGATCCGGGGCGGGATGACGACTGACCCGTCCGCGGTGAGGTGCTGCGAAATCCGCACTTCCACCGATGGGGTGCCGGGCGTAGTCACGCGGTCTGCTCGATGCGGGGCGGATCCGGTGCTCCGGTGTCAGTGATGTCCGCCGACGGTGGCGCGGACATCACCTGTGCTGCGATCACGGTGTGCGACGACGGCTCACCTTCAGCCCAGGTGCGGCACTCGTCGAGAACAGGACAGGTCCAGCACAACCTGGCGGCGGCGCGGTGGCGGGCATCGACTGCGGTGCCGGGTTCGCCGTCGCCGGGTGGGTCGAACAGGTTGGCGTGGCCGATGCATGCGGCGCCGTTGAGCCGAACCGTGCCGGTGAGAATCGCTACCAGCGCGAGTTCGGTCGGCGATTGCTGCCCGGCGGATGGGGTCGTCTTGCGGCGGGTCATCAGGTCTCCGTTCGGCACAGATGTGGTTTGCAGATGCGGCACGGGATGGGTCGGCCTTCGGCGTCCTCGCCTGTCCACCCTCGGCGGCATTGGTGCGGCTGGACGATGGCGAGGTGCCGTTCTTCGGTGTCGTCGCCGTAGCGGTCGCGGGTCATGATGCGCTCGCCAGTCGGCATTCGGCGCAGCGTCCCGTGGTGTTCGACGGCCGCAGTTCTGCGCCACAGTCTCGGCACCCTGAGATTGTCGGCATTTGAACCTCGCCATCCTCGCTATCCTCGTCTTTGCTGGTCAGAGCGTTGTGATTGGCGAGGGTAGGCGAGTCAGGCGAGTTAGCGGCGGTGGGAGGCGAGTTAGCGGCACGCCGTGGCGAGGATTGCGTTTCCGTCTTCCTCGCCGAATCCCCACCTCGAAACCGGGGTTGTGACCAGCGGTTATCCACCTCTGGCGAGCCAGGCGAGGATAGCGAGGGTCCGCTGCGGGCAATCTCAGGACGTGGGGCCATCAGTCGCCACCGAACGACGTTCCATTTGTTCCCAGCACCCAGATTTTCGACAGTCCAGCCGATCGAGCGCAATGCCGGTGCGGACCGACGCAGGATCGAGGTGACCGAGCGAGCGGAGCGCGGCCATCCCCTCGGTGCCCGCCACCGATCGGAGACGGGCGTGGCGAGCGCAAGGATGTCGGCGGCCGAGCCCTCGTACTCGTCGACCACCGCGTCGGTGACTGCGGCGAGGAACGGATCGGAGGCGATGGTGTCGGCGGCGAGCGTCGCCGACTGCCCGACGTACCGGTCGAGGCCGGACTTGCCGGTGATCTGGTCGACGGCGGCGAGGATGCGCGCGAAGTCAGCCATACGCGGAGACTCGGCGAGGACCACGGTGGGAAGGATCGAGTACACCTGCGCAGCGAGGTCGAGCAGACCACCGGGGATCGTGGGATACACCTCTGCCCACGCCGCGGCGAGGTCGGCCTCGGACCGTCGATGCTGCGCCGGGATCCGCTCCAGCGTGACGATCAGCGATCGCTCGGCGAGGTCACCGCGCATGGCACCCCAATCGATACCGTTGACCACGATCACCCTGCGGAACGCGACCACGGACAGACCCGAGTCGGTGTACAGCGCGCGTTTCACGTCGCCTTCGCCGGTGGCCGCGCGGCACAGCGAATCGGAGAACCAGTCGCCGATCGTGGAGATGTTGTCGATGCCGACCACCCAGGATCCGGCGGCTGCGGTCACCCAGGAGTCCATGTCGCGTGGCGGTTTCCTCACCGGGACCGACGATGGATCGGTCAGTGAGACAATAGTTTTCGTGGTGGTCGTCTTGGCTGTACCCTGTTCGCCTGCGAGGGCGAGGACCGGGTGCGGGACGTCAGGTGCGATGAGCGCGGCAACCATCGCGGCGAGCAACAGTGGCCGGTCGGATTCGGCGACGTTGAGCGTGGACCACAGCGGTTCGAGGTCACCGTCTCGTGAGGGTTCCGGGTATGGGCCCGTGAGCACGGTTCGCCGAAACAGGACCGGGACGTCGAGATTGCCGTGCTCCCACCGGCCGGTGCGGTCGATGCGGATCACGGACTCGGCGACGTCGCCCATATCGAGGTACACCTGATCGTCGAGTTCGGCGACACGCAGGTGTGTCGCCTGCGGTTCGGACTCTGCGCTTTCACCCTCGAGCACGAGAAGGGCGTCGGCGAGGGCCTGCTGCGGTGCTGCCTTCTCGAAGGTGCGGAAGTACTCGCGTGAGAGCTCGGCGCGTAGTCCGGCCTTTCCGCCTCGCAGCGATCGGGCGACGTGCCCTCCGGACTTCGGGATCGCGTACGGGTCACCCTCGGGTGTGACGCCGAGCATGTAGCGCGACATGGCGAGTTCGACGAGCTGCGTTGCTGCGCTCTTGCGCTCGGGCTTGTCCTCCCCCGGTTCAGCGTGTGCGGAGTTCACCTCCGTGGTTGCCGGCGACTTGGTGACGATCAGGTCGTCGGCGCCGAGGCCGGCGGCGACATGGTCGGCGAGATCCTTGCCGACCGAGGGTTCGGCGATTGTCACGCCAGCCGTGGTGCCGAGGAGTTCGGCGACCTGCTCGGCGTGCGCGCGGCCCGCCTTGTCGCGGTCGGCGACGATGACGACGGTCTTGTTGCGCAGCGGTGATAGGTCGGCGCGGTGCGCCTTGCCTGCTCCCATCGCCGAACACGTGGCGACGAGTCCGATCGACTCGGCCGCGTGGACGTCCTTCTCACCTTCGACGACGTACACCACGGTCGCGTCGGCGAGACGATCCGCACGGAACAGGCTGTTGCCCTTGGTGTTGCCGGATTGCCGGAACTTCTTTTCCGGGGTGCGGTGGACCTTGCGGCCGTCGGGGTACTCGTAGAGCGTGCCCTTGGGTTCGTCGAACAGATCGCGCGGTGCGAGATTCAGTGCTTCGAGTACCTGCTCGGTCGGGTCGGAATGCGAGTAGACAAGCACCTGCCCAGCTATTCCGGTGATGGTGACCGACCGGTCTGCTGCACTGTGGCCGGGGGCCTGTGCTGCAGCGCGGCCGTGTCCTTTGTCGTCGACGATCAATCCGGCCTCGCGGAATGCGTCGACGACGCGCTCGTATGCGATCACGCGACACCTGCTTGAGCCTGTGCGTGACGGGCGCAGACGGGGCCCAGATGACGTTTGACCGACGACGGTGCGACGAGCCAGGTGCCGCACCGGGAGCATTGGACGGCCAACCTGAAAGTGCCGTCGCGAAGTGCCGCGGCGAGCAACTTATCCGCTGGGTCGCGAAGTTTCTCCAGGTAGTCGTCGAGTAGGGCGGGCTGGGGCCCGTCGCTGGTAGAATCAGTTCTTGTGTCGGACATTTCGGTGTCTTCTTTCTGGGGCCCCGGCTACTCGGAGTGATGACCTGAGTAGCCGGGGCTTCGTCATTGTGGGGGTGGCAGACCTTTGATGACGGGTGGTGCTATTCAGTTGTGTAGGAATGGAATCCGGATACGATGAGCGCGATGTTCTCGACGATCAGCACGACGGTGAGGACGATCTCGGTCGGCGTCACTGCAGGGTCTCTCTGGCGTGATCTCTGGACTCGGCGAGCTTGCCGCGGAAGTCAAGGTTCGGGGCGAGTTGGTCGAGCACCTCGAGCACCGGGCCGAGGACGTTGCGGGCGAGCAGAGACAGTGCGGCGGCGCTGGTGTAGCCCATCGAATCCGGGTCAAGCTTGCCGGTCCATTCGATAGCCACAGCGTCGACAGCGTCGTCGTCACCCGCGGCGGCCGCCATTTCGTACATCAAAATTGTTGCGTCAGACTGGATGCGGCTGATGTCGGCGACACCGCGCGGGCTGCCGTCGGCGTTGACGACCATGGCGTGGTCGGGGGTGGTTTCAGTCATGGTTCAGAGTTCCTCTCGGATGGTTGCGGCACTGCGGATCTCGGTCTCGTCGCGCCGTAGCTTGGATTGGGCCTGCTGGTCAGCCTTGGCGAGCACGTCGACGACGGCCGTCACCAGGTCGACGGCCTCACCGACGTCGAGCGTCAGAACGACACTGGAGCTGTAGGCGACGCGAACGCGACCGGCAGTGGTGAGTTCGGCACGAATTGGCGCGTCGGTCATCTCGTCGATCTGTGCGAACATCACGCACCTGCGATTTCGTCGGTGGTGCCGGTGGCGAGATCGACGAGCAGGAGCAATGCCCGGGCCATGCTGGCGGCCTCCGAGACAGTCAGTGAGTAGAAGTCGACGCCGTCGACGGGTTCGCCTCGGCCGTTCCAGCCATGGCGCTCGAAGGCGATTCGCGTTTCGCGGGCCGACGTCCCCTGGCGGCAGTCGAGTCGGATATCCGCGAAAGCAAAGCGGCCGTCGTTGTGCCACTTCCCGTAGTAGCCACTCAGCGGAACCGAGAGGTGCTGAGACCGCCAGCTCATCGAGCTCTTGTCGGCATGAGAGTCGCCGGTGTTGAAAACTGTTTGATCGCGGTCCCGGTCGGCCCACTTCGGTCGATTCGTTTCCAACCACGGAACCGGTGCACTTGGCGCCAACGCTGTCGGGTGGTCAAGCGAGAAGGAGTCGATGCGGTCGAGAGTGGCCTGCAGCGGGTGAGCGACCGAAGCCAACTCCTCCTGTGCGGCGCGAGCAATCGCGTGGCTCTGCTCGATCTCGTCGGCGTACTTCGCTCGCGCGACCTTCATCAGTCGCGTCTTGGCTGGGCCATCAAGCGTCTGCCCGAACTTCTCGTATGTGAAGTCGTCGAGCTTCACGTGTGTGTACTTGACCGGTGGAAGCGACACACTCGACTGGTTTACGATGGTCATAGCTCGTGTCCTTCATGGGAGTCGGATTCGCGTGATACGCCCTCGATGCCCTGGCCGGCGTCGGGGGCGGTTTCGTTCTCGGGTATCTCGTAGGGGTCGGGCGTGAGGGGCATCAGGCCGCGCCACGGGATGTGGTCGTGCGTTCTCGCTCCGGCATTCCGAGCGCCTTGCGAAGCCCTGCCGTAGGCACGACATAGCGCGAACCGACTCGGATGACCTCGCACGGGAAGGTCCCCTTGGCCGCGGCGGTATAGGCGGACGACTTGCTGATCCCGAACGCTGCTGCCGCTGTCACGAGATCGGTACTCACTCCAAGTTCGTCGATCTGGTCTGGTTTCACTTTGATCCATTCTGTTCGAGATAAGAGCACTGATCGGTCTTAGATGCGACCTATTGGAAAAAGTAACCTTGATTCGGAACAAACGCAAGCATCCGGGTACTCTGCTGCTATGTCGAACACTGAACCGGGAGAGACGCGCGGGTCGGCAGCGGCTCGCGAATGGGCTGCTGACACCGCGAAACGGATTGGGGGGGCCGTTGCTCACTATCGCAAAAAGCGCGATATCAGCGCAGTCGAACTATCAAGCCGCACAACGGACCTCGGCTATCCGATCACCCGGGGAACAATCGCCAAGATCGAGGGAGGGCATCGCGGGGGGAAGTTCGACGTCGTCGAAGTCTTCATACTTGCCGCGGCGTTGGAGGTACCACCAGCGCTGTTGATGTTCCCAGAATTTCCCGACGGCCCCGTATCCCCGGTGCCTACGTCTGATTTGTCCAGCTTCCGAGCAGCGCTGTGGCTCGTGGGCGAGGAAACGATCACTTGGCAGCACCCGGATCCCAGGTTCACCCCAGAGGGTGTCGCGTACACAGTTCGTCACCAGTCCGATGAGGAGCAGTTGTTCGACCTAGCTCGGCAACGCGGAAAGGCGGTGACCATGGACGACTCGGTGTTTCATGCGTCTGAGATCGGAA
>NZ_LVCV01000574.1 GCF_001647195.1 Rhodococcus sp. EPR-157
CGGGAAGGTGGTGCGCAGCGACACCACAAGTCAGTCAGGTGACGATGCCTAGGCCACCGCTCGAACTCGGTACGTGGGGAAAGATCACCCGGACTGAACTCAAGGACAGCAACGGCCACCCGACCGGTACATGGGTAGCCCGGACCCGGTACCGCGACTACGACGGTGTCACCCGACAGGTGAAAACGAACGGCAGCAGCGGCGCGAAAGCTGAAGCAGCACTGAAGGTTTCTCTTCGAGACAGACAACGATCCCAGGGCGGCAACGGTCTCACCGGCAAGTCGACCGTGGGCGAACTGCTGGAACTGTGGATTGCCACGCCAGCGCCGAGGGGTACGCGCTCACCGCAGACCCTCGCCGGGTACCAGCGCTGCATCGACAAGATCATCGCGCCGGGCCTGAGCAACGTTCGACTACACGAGGCGACCACGGGCCGGATCGAGACATTCCTGCGGGCCGTGCGGACCGACTCGGGCAAGCGGGACGCGCGCGGGATTCTCAGCCAAGCGTTCGCCTTTGCGGCCCGACTCGATGCAGTCGACTACAACCCGGTAGCTGATACCAGCCGTGCGCCGACCTCGAGCAACCCCGCGCGAGCGCTCACTGTCGCGGATGTGCACGAGCTTCGCCGCCGAGTCCACGCATGGCAAAACCGAGACCTGGGTGACGGCTCGAAGCGATTCGGCCCGAAGCGTGCCCACGATCTGGCCGAGATCATCGATGTAATGATCGGCACTGGGACTCGGATCGGCGAATGCCTCGCGCTGAGATGGCGGGACATCGACGGCCTGGACGGCAGCGGCCCGGTCGTCGTGACCGTATCGGGAACGCTCGTCGAGCTGGCCGGCACCGGAGTGTTCCGCCAGGACCATCCGAAGACGAAGAGCGGTCGACGGACCGTGACCATCCCCGGCTTTTCAGCCGATGCCCTGAGAAGGCAGCGCGACCGCGATATCCCGTCATCCGAGGGTCTGGTGTTCCCGTCGCGGCTGGGCACACCTCGGTGGCCGGGCAACGTGCGAACCTCGTGGCGTCTTGTGCGAGGCGACGACTACGCCTGGGTGAAGCCGCACAGCTTCCGCAAGACCGTCGGGACGATGATCGAGCGCGAACTCGGACTGAGCGCGGCGTCGGCTCAGCTCGGACACTCGGGAAGCGCGGTCACGGAGAAGCACTACATCGAGCGCGCGACGATGGCCCCGGACGTCAGCAGTGTTCTCGACAAGCTGGCGCCGATTCAATCTGTGCCATAAACGTGCCCTGGGGACGAAAAAGGGCAGGACCGAGGTTATGGAAACTACCTCTGACCTGCCCTCTTGCGAGCCGCCTAAGAGAATCGAACTCTTGACCTTTTCATTACGAGTGAAATGCTCTACCGACTGAGCTAAGGCGGCGTGCCTTTCGGCGTTGATGAGTCTAACGGAGCATCCCATCGAAACTGAAATCGCCCATCCTCGAGCTCAGGCTGCGCCGGCCAACCCCTCGACCGGACCGGCAAGAACTGACGTGAAGTACCTGGTCACGTCGTCGGACACCGGTGACGAGGGTGCCCCGGCCCCCATCGCTTGAATGGACCGTCGAAGCTATCTGATCGTATGGATGGACCATCCAAGCGGTGGGGCGCACGGCCGGACCATCGCTTGGATGGACCGACGAAGCTATCTGACCGTATGGATGGACCATTCAAGCGATAGTGACTCGGCCGACAACAGTCAGCGCAGCGCCGCACCCAGCTGCGCGACCATTGCGTAGACCGCGAACTTCGGCTTGGCATTGAGCGCCAACGCTTCACGACACACGAGAATCGCCTCGATGCTCTTCAGCAAAGCCTCCGGGGATGCACCCCGCGCCATACGTTCGATCTGCTCGGACATGTCCGGATGATTCAGGACGGCGGTCGATCCGTACGACCGAGCAAGTGCATCTCGGTACAGTCCCGCAAGGTCGATCAACGCGCGGTCGAAGGAATCTCGAAGATTTCGGGTACGCCTCGACTTCTGCCGAGCTTCCAATTCCTTGATCACGCCCGCCGACCCTCGCAGGGCGCCTGCCGCACCCTTACCGGTACCGCCTGCCCCGAGCGCGGTGCGCAATTCTTCCATCTCGACGCCGTCGAGCGCGGCACTGATCTCGGCGGCTTCGGTCTCGGCAGCCTTCACCATCTCCTCGGCAGCGAGGTACGCCTGGTTCGGCCGGGCTGCAGCGGAAGCGAGGCCAAGCGCGCGGATGCGTCGGGCACGCGCGTCTTCGTCTTTCGCCAGTCGACGGGCGCGGCCGACGTGACCACCGCTGACCGACGCCGCCCACTGCGCGGTCTTCTCGTCGAGCTTGTCCCTGGTCTGCAACACCTGGGCGATCGCCGACGCCGTGGGCGTGACGAGATGGACGTGACGGCACCTGGACCGGAGCGTCACCGACATGTCCTCGGGATCGGTCGACGGTGCACACAACAGCATGACGGTCCGTACGGGCGGTTCCTCGACGACCTTCAACAGCGCATTTGCAGCGGCCTCGCTGAGTCGATCCGCGTCCTCGATCACGACGATCTGCCAACGCCCGGTGCTCGGCCGACGGGCAGCGATCTGCACGATTTCGCGCATCTCCTTGACGCTGATGCTCAGTCCCTGCGGGATGATGCGTCGAACATCGCCGTGAGTGCCTGCCATCGTCGTCGTGCATGCGTGGCACTCGCCACAACCAGGCACACCCTCGGTGGTGCACTGGAGTGCTGCGGCGAAGCACAGTGCTGCGATCGATCGACCCGATCCGGGAGGGCCGGTGAACAACCAGGAGTGCGTCATCGCCGATCCGGGCGCGCCGGTGCGGGCTCCGACGGCTGCGCCCGTCAATTCTGCTTCGACGTCCTCTTGGCCGATCAGTCGATCGAATACTCCAGCCATGACTGAGCAGCTTAGTCGGCGGGTCCGACTCGGATTCTCAGCGAGGTGGGGGGAAGTAGGGCGCGATCACGTCGAACCTCTCCAACAACGACTGACGCTCATCGGCCAGGGAGGCATCGCCGGCTTCGGAGATGTACATCGAGACTGCGCCCGCCTCCGTCATGGTCTGCGTCGCGTACATGTCGTCGTCGAGGACATACAGGTACGTCGTGT
>NZ_LVCV01000575.1 GCF_001647195.1 Rhodococcus sp. EPR-157
CGATCGCGAAGGAATCATTCGCCCAGAGGCACCCAGGGGTCCCTGGCAGTTCGGTGGGACCAGCACCGGGCAGGTCGAGGTCCTCCAACAAGTCCGCGGGCAGGTCGCAGGGATCGAACGACGCCGGCATCGACCTCGATGCGGTCGAATCCTGTTTTGCGGCGGTAGCATTTCCCTGAACGTCTGACGAGCAGCCGAGAACGGTCACCAGGAATGCGACGATGATCCCACCTAGAAGTGCAGTCGAGGCTCGCATCTACGCGTCACCTAGGAGCAGTCTGGTGGCAATCCTCAAATTGAAGCAGTAGGAGTCGAACTGCACTTCGGACATCGTGAATTGCACTGTCCGATTGTCGATCTCGGACAGGGAGATGCACTTGTCTCCCTCGAATACGAACAGCTGAACCATCTGCCCGTAGGCCTCGAATTCAACCAGGTCGGTGACGCCAGGGGTAGTCGCGATCGACTCCCGATTAACCTCGCCGTTGATTCCCGCGGTGAACCGCAGGCCATCACCGGTCCACGTGCATCCACCTCCTCCCGGGATATCCGATCTCGTCTCCGGGTCGACGCCCACGAATACTCTCAGCGAGATATCGTCGAATTCGCACGGATCGAACGACGCCGGTTTCGACGCGGACGGTGTCGGCGCCGTAGCGCGAGGACGCGTGCTCGAAGTGGGCGAACTCGACTGACTCTCGCTCAGCCCTAGGCCCTGCCACGAGTCCTCGACGACGGCCTTGCCCTCGACCGTCTGGGCGCACCCCGTCAGCGCCAGTACACACAGGGCTATCGTCAGTTTCTTTCCCACATGGACTTGGACGCACCGGGGCCCCAATCGGTTCCCGGCGCCCCATTTTCGACCGCTTGAATGGTTCATTCATGCTGCCAGACAACATGGATGGACCATTCAAGCGATCAGGAGGCCGGCGGAGCCTTCTTCGCCGCAGCCTTCTTGGCTGGAGCCTTCTTGGCCGGCGTCTTCTTGGCAGCGGTCTTCTTCGCCGCAGCCTTCTTCGCCGGTGCCTTCTTGCTAGCCGTCGCCGTCTTGGTAGCCGTCGCCTTCTTGGTGGCTGCCTTCTTGGTGGCCTTCTTCTTCACCGGCCCGCGAGCACGCCGGTCCGCCAACAGCTCCGACGCACGGTCGTCGGTGATGGTTGCGACGTCGTCGTCCTTGCGCAAGCTGGCGTTGGTTTCGCCGTCTGTGACGTACGGACCGAATCGGCCGTCCTTGATCACCATCGGCTGCTCGCTGATCGGGTCGACGCCGAGTTCGCGCAGCGGCGGCTTCGCCTCACCTTGACGTCCACGACGTTTCGGTTCGGAGTAGATCTTCAATGCCTCTTCGAGAGTGACGGTGAACAGCTGTTCCTCGTCCGCCAGCGAGCGAGAGTCGGTGCCCTTCTTCAGGTATGGCCCGTAGCGGCCGTTCTGCGCCGTGATCTCTTCCTTGGATTCCGGATCGAGGCCGACGACGCGCGGGAGCGAGAGCAGCTTGAGGGCATCCTCGAGCGTGATGGTCGCGAGATCCATCGACTTGAGCAGAGAACCGGTACGCGGCTTGGGGCCGGTGGCCTTCTTCGCCGCCTTCTTGGCAGGAGCCTTCTTCGCGGCTGCCTTCTTGACCGCCGTCTTGGTGCCACCGCCACCATCACCGCCATCACCACTGTCGTCGGTGGGGATGGGGACGATGTCCGGCTCGGGAGGAGTCGGTTCGGGCTCGGGTTCAGGCAGAATCTCGGTGACGTACGGGCCGAATCGGCCTTCCTTGGCGACGATTTCATTGCCGGTCAGCGGGTCAGCGCCGAGTTTGCGGCCCTCCTGCGGGGTCGCGAACAACTTCTCGGCGAACTCGATGGTGAGCTCGTCCGGCGGGAGATCGTCGGGCAGATTGGCACGCTGCGAGATCGGATCCCCGTCGGGATCATCGTCGTTGACGACCATGCGCTCGAGATAGGGGCCGTAGCGACCGACACGAACGTGGATCTCGCGGCCCTGATCGTCGTCGAACAGCCTGATCGAGTTGATGACACGAGCGTCGATGTCCTCGAGGTTGGTGCCGACCATCTTCTTCAGGCCACCCGAGCGTGCGACGGACCCCTCGGCGCCGGTATCCCCGCCGAAGTAGAAGTTCTGCAGCCAGTTTCCTCGTCGCTCACGGCCTCCCGCGATGGCGTCGAGATCGTCCTCCATGCCTGCGGTGAAGTCGAAGTCCACGAGTCGACCGAAGTGCGCCTCGAGAAGAGCGATGACCGAGAACGCAACCCACGACGGCACGAGGGCACTGCCACGTTTGTAGACGTAGCCGCGATCGAGAATCGTCTTGATGATCGACGCATACGTCGACGGGCGGCCGATGCCGAGTTCTTCGAGCGTCTTGATCAGCGACGCTTCGGTGTAGCGCGCAGGCGGGTTGGTCGTGTGGCCGTCGGGATCGAGCTTGGTGGCGACAACCGCAGCGCCGGCCTTCAATGCCGGAAGGCGTGACTCGGCGTCGTCGGACTGCCCGCCCGCCTCGTCGTCGACGCTTTCCACGTAGGCCTTGAGGAAGCCTGCGAACGTGATGGTCCGGCCCGAGGCGGAGAAGGTGCACTCCTCGCCGGTGCCGGCGGTGCCGGTGATGCGCAGCGTCAGGGTCGTTCCGCGAAGATCGGCCATCTGCGAGGCGACGGTCCGCTGCCAGATGAGCTCGTACAGCCGGAACTCGTCGGTCTGCAATGCCGAATGCAGCTGACCCGGTGTCTGGAAGACGTCACCGGAAGGCCTGATCGCCTCGTGCGCCTCCTGCGCGTTCTTCACCTTGCGTGTGTACTGCCGCGGAGACGGGTGCACGTACTCGGGGCCGTACAGCTCCGTTGCCTGCGAGCGGGCAGCAGCGATGGCCGACTCCGACAGCGTCGTCGAGTCGGTACGCATGTAGGTGATGTAGCCGTTCTCGTACAGACGCTGCGCGACGCGCATGGTCCGCTCCGAGGAGAACCGCAGCTTGCGGCCGGCTTCCTGCTGGAGCGTCGACGTCATGAACGGCGGGTACGGCTTGCGCGTGTACGGCTTGTCCTCGGCGGACGCAACGGTGAGGTCGACGCCTTCGAGCGCCTCGGCAAGGCGCCTGGCACGTGGCTCGTCGATGACGGTGACGCCGTCGGACTTCAGCTTGCCGTCGGCACCGAAATCACGACCCGATGCCACTCGGGAACCGTCGACGTTGACCAGTCGCGCACCGAAACTGCGCGGCGACGCGTCGGCGCCGGCGTCGAGGGTGGCCGAAATGTCCCAGTACTCGGCGCTACGGAAGGCCATGCGATCGCGTTCACGCTGAACGATGATCCTGGTGGCGACGGATTGGACGCGGCCCGCCGACAGCTTCGGCATGACCTTCTTCCACAGCACGGGGCTGACCTCGTAGCCGTAGAGGCGGTCGAGGATGCGTCGAGTTTCCTGCGCGTCGACGAGATCCTGGTCGAGCTCGCGAGTGTCTGCAGCAGCAGCGAGGATGGCAGGCTTGGTGATCTCGTGGAAGACCATCCGACGGACGGGGATCTTGGGGTTCAGGGTCTCGAGGAGATGCCATGCGATGGCCTCACCCTCGCGGTCGGGGTCAGTGGCGAGGAAGAGTTCGTCGGCGTCCTTGAGCAGGCTCTTGAGCTCGGCGACCTTGCCCTTCTTCTCCGGTGACACCACGTAGAGCGCCTCGAAGTCGTGATCGACGTCCACGCCGAGGCGCGCCCATGCCTCACCTTTGTACTTGGCCGGTACGTCTGCTGCGCCGCGTGGCAGGTCGCGGATGTGACCGACCGACGCCTCGACGACGTAGTTCTTGCCCAGGTACGGGGCAATCTTCTTGGCCTTGGTCGGGGACTCGACGATGACAAGGCGCCGCGGCTCGACAGATCCGCCGGTGGTGGTGTCCCCCGTGCCGTTATTGCGTGCTGCCACCTTGCTGCCGAACCTTCCCTCGTTGCGTTCCCGATAGCCGTCTACTGCTCTCGACAGGCCGTTCGCGGATACTTCCTACCCGCCGAAACCGACATTTTTGCCGGTCCGCCTGGTAACAGAGTGGCATACGCCGTCAAAATACTCGCAGATCAGCTGCATACCCTCCTACTCTGCAGTCGGCCAACTGGTACGTGCGTCCGGATTCTCCGGAGCTGGCCCGACGTTCTCCACCAGCCGCAACATCCGTCTGCGACCGGTGATACGTAGTCCCGGCATCGATCCCCTCGTGCCGATCAGCGTCGGTGCGATTCCCGCGCGCATCAGAGCTTGAGCGAGCGGAGCGTGGGTGTCCGGTGCATGCGGGTCCAGACCGAGAACATACCGTTCGCCATCTGCTTCTGGCCGCCCGGCTGCGAGTACCCACGCGCGCAACTCGCGCGCACCGGGCACCCACCCCGGCGGCATCGCCTTCACTGCGCCCTTGGTCCACTGGGAAGCCAAAGCAGACAGTTCGGGCACGGACGCGGTACGTACGAGTGGTCGATTCTCTTCCGACCGACCGAGCTCGGAGACCAAACCGCACTCGGCGATCAGATCCGAGATCGCTTCGGCTCGCCAGAGCTGTTCGACGACGACCGAGATACGAGCACCGGACGCAGACAGAACTACCTGGCCGGTGGCCGCCAGCAGCCCACTCAAGTCCGTCACCGACGGCGGCAACGACTCGGCAGAGAAAAAGGACAACTGGTTCACAATGTGGACAGTAGGACATCTCTTGGGCAAACGTCCCCCGTCCGAGTCCTGTGTCTGCAACGGATACGCAGAAACGACTCATCCCCCTCTGCGAACGGGCAAGCCCGGATGCAGAGGGGGATGATGTTGTGTCGGTTCCTCACACGCAGGTGGGAGGAAACTCGATCAGACTGCGCGAACTCCGGTCGCCTGGGGTCCCTTGGTACCCTGGCCAACCTCGAACTCGACGCGCTGGTTCTCCTCGAGGGTGCGGAAACCGCTGCCCTGAATCTCGGAGTAATGAACGAAAACGTCAGCGGAGCCGTCT
>NZ_LVCV01000576.1 GCF_001647195.1 Rhodococcus sp. EPR-157
AACACCACAACAAACTCAGACCCACCAGAACCCGCACCCACCACCTCGAACAAACCAGCCCGAAACGGCACCTCCGCAGTCACATCGAAACCGGACGAGACGAAGCGACGCAGCTTCTCCGGGAGGTCGGCCGCATCGACAGGGCGCGGCGACATATCGGGACTGACGACGGCGGTCGGCAGGATCTCTTGTATTCCTGCGCCGTCGACATCGGGATAGACGGTGCGAAGTGACTCGTGCCTGGTGAGCAGGTCGTCGACAGCTCGACCTAGTGCGACCACATCGAGCTGCCCCGTCAGCCTGATCGCCACCGGAATGTTGTTCACCGCAGACGCAGTATCGAACCTGTTCAAGAACCACATACGCTGCTGCGCAAGCGACAACGGAATGATCTCCGGCCGCTCCTGCGGCACCAGTGCACGGCGAGCGCCCAACCCAACCTGCGTCTCCACCAGGGAGGCCAAGGCGCCGACCTTGGGCGCGTCGAACAGCATCCTCACCGGAAGCTGCGTCTCGAGTGCTGCGCCCAACCTGGACACCAACTGCGTAGCGATCAGCGAGTTGCCGCCGAGTTCGAAGAAGTCGTCATCGAGCCCGACCCGCTCGAGTCCGAGAACACCGGCAAAGGTGTCGGCAACGATCTCTTCCACTGGCGTGGTCGGCGCCCTGAACTGCGTGGCCTCGAACACCGGGTCGGGCAGAGCATTTCGGTCGAGCTTGCCGCTCGCACCGAGCGGAAACTCCTCGAGTACCAGCAGAGTCGACGGAACCATGTACGCCGGCAACTTCGATGCAGCTGCAGCCGTGACCTTGTCGAACTCGACAGTGGTGCCGGGCTCGGCGATGACATACCCGACAAGGCGGTCGTTGCGCACGAGCACGACAGCGCGCGAAATCGAGTCGTCATCTGTCAGAACAGCTTCGATCTCGCCGAGTTCGATGCGCAGACCGCGGACCTTGACCTGGAAGTCGGTACGCCCGACGTATTCGATCTCACCGTTCTTCGTCCACCTCACGAGGTCACCGGTGCGGTAGAGGCGCGACGGCGTCGATGCACCCGGATCTGCGAACGGATCGGCGACGAAAGCACTGGCGGTCAGGTCGGGGCGTGACGCGTAACCACGAGCCACCTGCGGGCCGGATAGGTACAGCTCGCCCGCGACACCGACTGGCACCGGGTGCAGACGTTGATCGAGAATGAGAGCTCGGGTGTTCCACACGGGTGAACCGATGGTGACCGAGTCCTGCGCAGAATGCACCACGCCTTCGGTTGCATGCACGGTGAATTCGGTCGGACCGTAGAGGTTGTGCAGCGCCACCCCCGGCAGGGCTCGCTCGAAGGTGCGTACGACCGACATCGACAGCGCTTCGCCTGCAGCCAGGACGACACGCAACGATCGGAACGACTCGGTGTCGAATCCTGCTGTTTCGGCGACGAACACCGACAACATCGACGGGACGAACGATGTCATGGTGACCGCTTCGTCGGCGATC
This sequence comes from Rhodococcus sp. EPR-157, assembly GCF_001647195.1. Taxonomy (GTDB): domain Bacteria; phylum Actinomycetota; class Actinomycetes; order Mycobacteriales; family Mycobacteriaceae; genus Rhodococcoides. The sequence continues at coordinate 1,495 of NZ_LVCV01000576.1, forward strand.
ACCTGGGCAAGGTACCGAGCATCGCGGTGGCCGTCGGGTGCCGCCAGAACCATGCGTCCACCGGTCAGCAGGGTGCCGAACAGCTCCCACAGCGACACGTCGAACGTGACGGGTGTCTTCTGCAGCACCACATCTTGCGGACCCATCGCGAATCTATCGGTGATCCAGGAGATTTGGTTGACGATGGCCTCGTGCGAGACCGCCACACCCTTCGGCCGACCCGTCGACCCCGACGTGAAAATCACATACGCCGAATTCGACCCCCGCA
>NZ_LVCV01000577.1 GCF_001647195.1 Rhodococcus sp. EPR-157
GGCCCCGAACGACGTCCACTACACTTACCGGCAGCACGTCAACGCGGCCTGAAATTAACCATCTCCAGTGTCCGAAATCCCCGCGGCAGATCATTCCTCGCCTTGACTCCCAAACAACCGGCAGGCACCTATCAGACAAGGAGTGTGTAACCGAAACGTGACCCCCGCAAGCGCTGCTACCTCTTCACGCCGAAGCCCCGGTGTCCGCGTCGAACTGATGCGCGGCCGAAGCCCCGGTGTCCGCGTCGAACTGATGCGCGGCGGGAGCCCAACATCGGCAGGTTGTAGCGCTTCGCGTCGTGT
>NZ_LVCV01000578.1 GCF_001647195.1 Rhodococcus sp. EPR-157
CTCACCGGCAAGTACACCGCCGCGGACCTGATAGCTCCTGGATTCGACGTCCCGGGTGGCACCCGTCGCGAACACGCGGTAGCGAATCGGACATTGACCACCCGAGGCCTGGAGATATCGGACGTTGTCGTCGAGATCGCACGAGAAACCGGCGTGTCTGCAGCGCGGATCGCACTCGCGTGGACGCTCCGGAATCCGGCGGTGGTCAGTACCCTGATCGGTGCTCGCACGCCGAAACAGTTGCAGGACAATCTCGGCGCGCTCGAGATCGAACTGGACGACGAGCACTGGAAGACGCTCGACGACGTCAGCGCAGTGGATCTGGGGTTCCCGCACGAGTTCCTGATGAGGCCGATGGTGCGCGGCGTCGCGAACGGAAGAACCCGAACCCGTCCGCGTCACCCGGTTCGCTGGTAGTCCGTCGCTGTCACCGTGTGTGTCGGAACAGATCCAAGATCTTTTGTGCGTCGATGGACGCCGGTCCTCGCCTGCGAAGCAGGGCGTCCAAGAGTAATCCGTCCATCGCTGCAGCGAATTCCGCTGCAGCGGCTGCCGCGATATCGGTCTCGTCGATCACGGCGGTGATCAACTGGTCCCGGCCACGAACCAGCTCCGCTGCAAGCTCGGCATCGTGAAAGGAAGCAACAATCAGTTCGTACCGGGCCCGAGTTCGCCCCAGCTCCGGCTCGATCCATCGCGCAATTCGATCCTGCGGTCTCTGTCCGGGGCGCGGAAGATCTCCGGCGAGTAAGTGTCGCACCATATTCAGAACCAGCCCATGCTGGTTGGCGAAGTGGTGACGCGCTGATCCGTGAGGAACGCCCGCCTCGTCCTCCACGCCCCGCATGGACCATCCGCGGAAGCCAACCCGCCCGAGCAGATCGAGCCCGGCATCCAGCAGCGCTTCCCGAGTCGACTTCTCCACGCAGAGAAGATACCGTAGGTCAGAATTCTCCGCGTGGAGAAGTTTCTGGTGATGTCCTTTTGTATGGAGGTGGGATTTGGTACTGGTCTTCGATGTCTTGCTTGTGCTGTGCATCGGTATGACGGCGTGGTTCGCCGCGTATGTGATCTATCGGTTGATATCCGAGGACTGACACCCTCGAATGTGACTGTCCCGGCCGGTGTGAAGCGCGAACCAGGGCTACCTTCGAGTCATGGCGACCGTGGACTTGATGGGCAAAGCGCTGGCAGCTCTGGCAGCAGCGGACACTCCGATGACGATCGACATTGTGATCTGCCGCGGGGATTTCGGACACTGGAGATGGTTAATTTCAGGCCGCGTTGACGTGCTGCCGGTAAGTGTAGTGGACGTCGTTCGGGGC
>NZ_LVCV01000579.1 GCF_001647195.1 Rhodococcus sp. EPR-157
TACACGACGACAGCCGAAACGCTGCTGACGATCGAATCATTCACCAGCAACGGATCATTCGATCGGGCGGTGGTTATTGCCGGAACGACTACCTACATCACAGCGGTGCCGGCCTAGTAGCCGTACGCCAGCGAGATCCCGTCATGCGCCTTCTGTGAAGGGAACATGACAGGATCTTCTCCGTTCACGGCTAATCCGTAGAAGTCGCTAGAATCGGTGACTTCTGTCACCGATTTGAACGTGCATGAGCCGTCCTGTTGCAAGGTGCCCTTTGGCATAAAGCCGGCTCCCACAGTGAGGCCTGCGGCGTCGGTTATTACTACTTGGGTGCCCTCGTGGATGCGTGTCGTCGCGCATCCACCTTCAACCCGCTCCACGTACCTTGGCGCTGCCTGCGCAACGAAGGTGAGGTCAAACTTGGCTGGCTGCTCGACCTCAGGTTCGGTCGAGCAGCCAGCCAGGAATGCTGCGGCCAGCGCCGCGAGCCACAGTTTCCGCATGGGTGATTGATAGCACATCGGACATATCAGGCGATGGCGCGGTACAGGTCCAGCTTCTCGATGGCTGTCCGCATACGGAGATCGGTGACTCCGGCGTAGCCCTGCGTGGAGTGTATCGAGCCGTGACGCATCAACTCTTGCACGACTCGAATGTCGGCACCGTCTTCGAGCAATGTCGTTGCGTACCAATGCCGTAGCGGGTGCGCGGAGCCAGGGATGGCGGCTCGCCGGAAGGCGTCACCGACGCTCTGGCTGACACTCTTGCGGGTGATGTGTTGCCCGGGTCGGGTTCGGTTCGATGGGAACCACCAGCCGCGCGCCGGCATCGTCTCGGCGGTTGTGGCGAGGATTGGGTGAATCGGTACCCACTTCTCCCCGCCGCCCTTGCCCATGATCAGCATCCGGCCGCGCGGTAGGTCGACGTTCTCACCACGGAACGCCGCGATCTCGATGCACCGTAGGCCGGCGAGCGTGGCGAGCAGGATCATTACGCGGGTGCGGTGATGCATATTCGTGCGGAGTAGTTGCAGCAAGTGCTCGTCGGCCACCGGGCGGGGTTGCCGTTTCGGCTGCTTGATCTTGCCGACCTTGATCATGGGATCGTCTGTCCGAATGTCCTGTAGCTGTAGCCATTTGAACCATGTCACCAGGTACGAGTGGTAGGTGTAGTGGGTGCTCTTGGTCCATTCGGGATGCGAGGCGTACCAGCGCACGATGTCGAGCGGCTGCGCGTAGGTCGGGTCTATGCCGGCCTCTGCCGCGAACTGCTGCAAGACGCGGATACGTTCGGTTCGAGTGGTGTCAGCCAGTCGCACGCCGTGGTGCCATAGCTCCCATTGATCAATTGTCGCGTTAGTGCTCATGCGTCACATTCGCACCAAACCTCGCGAACTGGCTGGAATCGACGGAAGGGTTCACCGATCCGTTGCATGATCGATGCCTAACCGGTACAGGTGGCGGGGAACCATGCACGGAGCCGAGGAACCCACCGCAGCGGTGGCAGTACAGATCGGTCACGATGCGCGCTCCAGCTCGAAGCGTGCGACGGGGTAAAGCTCGGTCACAGGCCTGAATCCAGGACCTTTTAATCCGCAGGTCGTAGGTTCGAGTCCTACTGGGGGCAC
>NZ_LVCV01000580.1 GCF_001647195.1 Rhodococcus sp. EPR-157
CCCTGCGTGTCAGGGTGAGGTGAGTCCACTGGTTCATAGCAACCCGGCCTGATGCAGGGCGAGATACGGATCGACACACATCATGACCATCACCACGACCATCCCGATCAGCAGCGACAATGAACGGATGGATTCAGTACATCCGCGAGCAGACGGACCACGACGGCGACGCACCTTCACCGCCGCCGAGAAGGTCGAGCACCTCCGCGCCTACGAGCACGCCTGCGAGAGCGGCGACGGCGGTGCGTACCTGCGCCGCGAGGGCCTGTATTCCTCGTTGATCAGCGAATGGCGCAAACACCGCGACGCCGGCGTCCTCGCCGACAAGAAACCAGGCGAGAAGGTCGGAAAACTCACTCCGGAGCAAGCAGAAATTGCCCGTCTCACCCGTGAACTGACCCGCGCGAACAAACGACTGAACACCACCGAAGCTGCACTGGACATCATGGGAAAAGCACACGCGCTCTTGGAGTCTCTCTCCGAGAGCGCGGATTCGGACGAGAAGAACAACAAGCGATGACCGCTGCCTACACCGACCTGACAGGCATCGGAATCAGCTCGCGCGAGGGCAGCACCCTGACCGGACTGCACCGCTCGACAGCCACCCGTCGCCGCACAGCCGCGACCGCACCCACTCCTGCAGTGACCGGCCAACCTGTACGTGAACCGGTCAACAAACTTTCGACCGGTGAACGTCTACACATCCTCGACGTCCTGAACTGCGACCGATTCGTCGACCTGGCACCGTTGCAGGTCTACTCTCAGCTGCTCGATGAGGGCATCTACCTGTGTTCGGTCTCCACGATGTACCGCGTGCTGCACGACAACCGTCAGGTCAGCGAACGGCGACGACTGGCGCGGCATCCAGCGCGAGCGTGCCCGGAGCTGGTGGCGACCGCGCCTCGGCAGGTGTACTCCTGGGACATCACCAAACTCGCCGGCCCGGAGAAGGGGAAGTATTTCGATGCGTACGTGATGATCGACATCTACTCCCGTTACATCGTCGGCGTTCACGTCCACAACCATGAATCCGGTGTACTGGCAAAGGAATTGATGGAACAGATCTTCGCGGTCCATGGTGTCCCACATGTGGTGCACGCGGACCGCGGCACATCCATGACCAGCAAAACCGTCGCCGCACTCTTGGCTGATCTCGAGGTCACCCGAAGTCATTCCCGGCCGAGGGTGTCGAACGACAATCCGTACTCCGAGTCGTTGTTCAAGACGTTGAAATACGGTCCGGGCTTCCCGGATCGGTTCGGATCACTCAGCGAAGCAAGGGAATTCATGATCAGATTCGCTGACTGGTACAACCACGAACACCGTCACACCGGGATCGGATTGCACACTCCCGCCGACGTCCACTACGGCCTCGCCGAAAGCAAGGCAGCCGAACGCCGTGCAGTCCTCGATGCCGCACGTGCGGCATATCCGCATCGTTTCGGCACCACCACAACACCGAAGATCCTTGCGCTTCCCGATGTCGCGTGGATCAACAAACCCGCCGAACCAGCCGACACCGACCAGAAGCAACATTCGGTAGCGGCCTAACACCCACTGGACTCACCCGCCTTGACAAATTCCG
>NZ_LVCV01000581.1 GCF_001647195.1 Rhodococcus sp. EPR-157
GTCGAAGCGGTTGAGGAACCACATCCGCTGCTGCGCCAACGACAACGGAACCATCTCCGGACGCTCCCGCGCCACCAACGGAACCCGCACACCCGACCCCACCGACTGCTCCACCCGAACCGCCAACGCACCCACCGACGGCGCCTCGAACACCAACCGCACCGGCACCACCGCATCCAACGCCACACCCAACCGCGACACCACCTGCGTCGCAATCAACGAATTACCACCCAACGCAAAGAAATCATCATCCACACCCACCCGATCCACACCCAACACCTCGGAAAACACCCGCGCCACCGCCTCCTCCACCGGAGTCGACGGAGCCCGAAACACCACAGCCTCGAACACCGGATCCGGCAACGCCGCACGATCCAACTTCCCATTCACGTTCAACGGCAACGCATCCAACACCACAAACGCCGACGGCACCATGTACGACGGCACCAGACCACCCAACTCCGCCTTCACCGCACCCACATCCAACTCAACCCTCGACCCATCCACACCCTCCCCACCCACCACATACGCCACCAACTGATCCCCCGCAAACTCATCCACCCGAGCCACCACCGCAACATCGACCACCCCACCCAACCCACGCAACGCCGACTCGATCTCCCCCAACTCGATCCGGAACCCACGCACCTTCACCTGAAAATCACTACGCCCCACATACTCCAACTCACCAGAACCACTCCACCGCACCACATCACCCGTCCGATACAACCGCGAACCCACACCCACACCCGCAACACCCACAAACGGATTCGCCACAAACCTCTCCGCCGTCAAATCCACCCGACCCACATACCCACGCGCCAACTGCACACCCGCCAAATACAACTCACCCGACACACCCACCGGCACCGGATGCAACCGCTCATCGAGCACCAACACACCCGTATTCCACTCCGGCACACCAATCGGCACACCCGACACATCACCCGCACCCACCTCATGCACCGTCACCGACACCGCAGCCTCGGTCGGACCATACAAATTGAACAAACCACCCGCATTACCCCGACGGAACCACTGCGCCGTCGCACCCGGCAACGCCTCACCGATCGCCAACACCCGCACCAACGACCCCGACAACACCCCACCCGACACCGCCAACAACGCCGACAACATCGACGGCACCACATGCAACGTCGTCACCGACTCCGCCACCATCAACTCATGCAAATACGCCGCATCCCGATGACCCTCCACCGACGCCACCACCACCGACGCACCCGACACCAACGCCGACCAAAACTCCCACACCGACAAATCGAACGTCGCCGCAGTCTTGAGCAACACCACATCCCCCACACCCAAACCGAACTCAGCCCGCTTCCACACCAACTGATTCACCACAGCCTCATGCGAAACCGCCACACCCTTCGGCCGACCCGTCGACCCCGACGTGAAAATCACATACGCCGAATTCGACCCCCGCAACACCGACAACCGCTCACCATCA
>NZ_LVCV01000582.1 GCF_001647195.1 Rhodococcus sp. EPR-157
GGTGTGCGGGTTCCGTTGGTGGCGCGGGAGCGTCCGGAGATGGTTCCGTTGTCGTTGGCGCAGCAGCGGATGTGGTTCCTCAACCGCTTCGACCAGAGTTCGGCCGCATACAACGTGCCGGTGGCAATTCGGTTGACGGGTGTACTGGACGTCGCTGCGGTACAGGCAGCCGTGTCGGACGTAATTTCTCGGCACGAGTCTCTCCGCACGATGTACCCCGAGACCGACAACGGCCCGATACAGCTCGTCGTCCCGGTGGAGCGCGTCGTACCCGACGTTCGGATCATCGACGTCGAACTGTCGGACGTCGAAGATCGTGTCCGTGAGCTGGCGTCGACGTCGTTCGATGTCACGACGGAGATTCCCCTGCGCGTGCGCCTGTTCACCTTGTCTGCGACCGAGCACGTCTTGGCGCTCGTGGTCCATCATATTTCCGCAGACGGATCGTCGATGGGTCCGCTCACCCGAGATGTGATGATCGCGTACGCGGCGCGTTCTGCTGGTGAGGCGCCAGGTTGGGCTCCGCTCGCGGTGCAGTACGCCGATTATGCGTTGTGGCAGCGTGAGGTTCTCGGTAGTGAGGACGATCCGGATTCGATTGCCTCGCAGCAGGTTGCGTACTGGAAGAGTGCACTGGCCGGACTACCGGACCAGCTGGACCTGCCGACCGATCGTCCGCGCCCAGCCGTGCAGTCCTACGCCGGTGGTAGAGCCGACTTCATCGTCGATGCCGAGCTGCACGCACAGCTCGTCCAGCTCGCACGGCGGACGAACAGCACGCTGTTCATGGTCATGCACACGGCGTTCGCGGTGTTCCTGTCCCGCATGTCCGGGACCGATGACATCGCCATCGGCACCCCGTTCGCCGGCCGTAGTGACAGAGCTCTCGACGACATCATCGGTATGTTCGTCAATACGTTGGTCTTCCGTACGCGGGTGGATTCGTCGATGACGTTCGAGGAATTGCTTGCGCAGACGCGAGCCAGTGACCTGCAGGCGTTCGCTCATGCGGATGTGCCGTTCGAGCGGTTGGTGGAGGTGCTCAATCCGGCGCGGTCCACCGCCCGTCACCCGTTGTTCCAGGTGGGTCTGTCGTTCCAGAATCTCGCGCAGAGTTCGCTCGAGTTGTCGGGGTTGTCGGTCAGCGGTCTGGATGCGGATACGGGGATCTCGCAGTTCGATCTGCACCTGATCGTGACGGATCGCTACGACGACGCCGGGCGTCCGCTGGGTGTGGGCGGGTACGTGTCGTTCGCGACGGATTTGTTCGATGTGGTGACGGTGGATGGTTTTGTGGAGCGGTTTGTTCGGGTGTTGGAGTCTGTGGTGGCGGATTCGTCTGTG
>NZ_LVCV01000583.1 GCF_001647195.1 Rhodococcus sp. EPR-157
AGACTGTGAGTATGGGTGTGTCCGGTTGATACTGGACTTCTCCAGTGAGTTGGGGCCTGACTCTGAAACAGACCGACGTCTCAGACTGTCCTACGAATGATGTGTCGGCCCCATCTCACTGGCGGTTGTACACACACGCGACCGGTGGGCGAAGTGACCTCATAGGAGCCTGTCCAAAGAGTCCCATCACAGTCTTGTCCGCCGCCCGGCCGGTGCGTGGCCTCCACCTCGAAGGGGATAGCCATGACCAGCATGACCGAAAACCTGCTCGATGTCAGCGCCCGCATCTTCGTCGGCGTCGACACTCACAAGGACACGCACCACGTTGCACTCATCGACCACCTCGGACGTGATCTCGACGACCGAGAGTTCGCCAGCACCGCTGCCGGCGTCACCGAGTTGATCGCCTGGATCACCGCGGCGGGCGCTGTCGAACGTGTCGGAGTGGAAGGAACCGGAAGCTACGGATCCACGTTGGCGACCGCATTGCACAACGCCGACGTCGAGGTCGTCGACGTCGACCGCCCTGACCGTCGTTCGCGCCGAGCCCAGGGCAAATCCGATCCGGTCGATGCGCGTTCGGCCGCACGAGCTGCGCTGACCGGAAAAGCCACCACGACACCCAAAGCGCATGACGGCAATGTCGAAGCAATTCGTTTCCTGCACAACGCACGTCACTCCTGCGTGAAGTCGCGTGCCGAAGCAATCACCCAATTGAAGTCGATGATCGTCAACGCCCCCGACAGTATTCGCACCGAGCTTCGAGACCTCACCGATGCGGTCCTGCTCGCCACCTGCAGAGGATTCGCGCCCGCTACCCACAGAGTTCTCACACTCGATGAAGCCGTGCAGAACGCGCTGCGAACGATTGCGATCCGAATCGACAGTTTGACCACCGAAGAACGCGACCTCGCCAAACACATCGAAGCACTCGTCGCCGAACACGCACCCCAGCTCCTCGCTCGATTCGGCATCGGCGTCGACACCGCGGCTCAGTTGCTGATCACCGTCGGCGACAATCCGGATCGCATCACCACAGAAGCAGCCTTTGCGCACCTGTGCGGTGTCGCACCGATCCAGGCGTCCTCAGGTCGAACGCACCGACACCGACTCAACCGCGGAGGCGACCGTCAAGCCAACCGCGCCCTCTACATCATCGCCCTGGTCCGATTACGCAGCGACGAACGAACCAAGCGCTACCGCGACCGTCGACTCGCAGAAGGCAAAACACCGCGCGAGATTATGCGCTGCCTCAAACGTGCCATAGCCCGCGAAGTATTCGGCCTACTTGCACACCCACAACACGGTTGACA
>NZ_LVCV01000584.1 GCF_001647195.1 Rhodococcus sp. EPR-157
TGATCGGCCCAGGGATTTCGGACAGTGGACCCGCTTAGAATAGGGATCTACTGAAATGAGTCCGACCAGCATGAGCAGATCACGGCGATCGTTCTCGGCAGAGTTCAAAGATGAACTGTGCCGTGAGGTGATCGATTCGTCCAAACCGATCAGTGAAGTCGCCAAAGCCTACGGGGTCGGCGACGACAGCCTGCGACGATGGCTCGCCAAGTATCGCGACACCCACGGCAGCGGCGAAGGCAGTGAACTCACTGTGACCGAACGCGCGCGACTGGCCCAGCTCGAACAAGAGAATCGTGAACTTCGTTCTGAGGCAGCATTTTTGAAAAAAGCAGCCTCGTACTTCGCGCGGGAGCCACGGTAGTGGCGAAGTACGAGTTCATCGATTCCTATGTCGCGGACGACTCCGCGGTAGTACCCGTCATCGATCGTTGCCGCTGGCTCGAGGTGTCGACCTCAGGTTTCTACCATTGGCGCAGCAGACCGCAGTCAGCAACGTCGAAACGCCGTGATGCTCTGGCAGGGCAGATTCGAATATTCTTCGACGCGGCGCACGGTACCTACGGGTACCGGCGTATCCACGCCGACCTACGCGCCGCCGGCGTCGAATGTTCCCCGGAGTTGGTTCGTTCGATCATGCGCGAACACGACCTCGTCCCATGTCAGCCGCGTCCGTTTCGGACGACCACGCAATCCGGTGACGACGATGCGGTGCCGGACCTGGTCAAGCGGGATTTCACTGCGGATCGGCCAGGGGTCAAGTTCGTCGGCGACATAACCTACATCCACACCTGGCAGGGGTTCGTGTACTTGGCCACGGTGATCGACTGCTTCTCCCGGAAGGTCGTGGGCTGGTCGATCGCCGATCACATGCGCACCGAGCTCGTCGCAGCCGCCCTCACCAATGCTGCTGCGACCAGCCTGATCGAGCCGGGAGCGATCTTTCACTCCGATCGGGGCAGCGTCTACACCTCGCAGCTCTACCGAGCTCTGGTGGCTACCTTGGGCATGCGGTCCTCGATGGGACGGACCGGTCAATGTTGGGACAACAGCATGGCCGAAAGTTTCTTCGCTGCACTGAAGAACGAATGCGTATATCGCACCGTCTATGCCACGAAATCCCAAGCGCGACAAGATGTCATCCGATACATCGAGGGTTTCTACAATCCTCGGCGCAGGCATTCAGCACTCGACTACCAGGCCCCGAACGACGTCCACTACACTTACCGGCAGCACGTCAACGCGGCCTGAAATTAACCATCTCCAGTGTCCGAAATCCCCGCGGCAGATCA
>NZ_LVCV01000585.1 GCF_001647195.1 Rhodococcus sp. EPR-157
CGGTTTCGATGTGACTGCGGAGGTGCCGTTTCGGGCTGGTTTGTTCGAGGTGGTGGGTGCGGGTTCTGGTGGGTCTGAGTTTGTTGTGGTGTTTGTTGTGCATCATATTGCGGCTGATGGTTTTTCGATGGGGCCGTTGACGCGGGATGTGATGGGTGCGTATGTGGCGCGGGCTGGTGGTGAGGAGCCGGGGTGGGTTCCGTTGGCGGTGCAGTATGCGGATTATGCGTTGTGGCAGCGTGCGGTGTTGGGTTCGGAGTCGGAGCCGGATTCGTTGTTGTCGCAGCAGGTGGCGTTTTGGCGGTCGGCGTTGGCGGGGTTGCCGGATCAGTTGGATTTGCCTGCTGATCGGGTGCGTCCGGTGGTGGCGTCGAATCGTGGTGCGAATGTTGTGTTTTCGGTGGATGCGGGTGTGCATCGTGGGTTGGGTGTGGTGGCTCGTGAGTTGAATGCGTCGTTGTTCATGGTGGTGCATTCGGCGTTGGCGGTGTTGTTGTCGCGGTTGTCGGGTGTCGATGATGTGGCGGTGGGTACGCCGGTGGCGGGTCGTGGTGAGGCTGCTCTCGATGATGTGATCGGGATGTTCGTCAATACGTTGGTGTTGCGGACGGTGTTCGGGTCGGATTGGTCGTTTGCTGATGTGGTGCGGGATGTGCGGGAGCGGGATTTGGGGGCGTTCGGGCATGCGGATGTGCCGTTCGAGCGGTTGGTGGAGGTGCTCAATCCGGCGCGGTCGCAGGGGCGTCATCCGTTGTTTCAGGTGATGTTGTCGTTCCAGAATTTGGAGCGGACGTCGTTGGAGTTGCCGGGGTTGTCGGTGTCGGCGGTGGAGTTCGATGCTGCGGTGGCGAAGTTCGATGTGCAGGTGACGGTGACGGAGTTGTTCGATGTCGATGGTGGTCCTGCGGGGTTGTCGGCGACGTTGACGTATGCGACGGATTTGTTCGACGAGTCGACGATGGTGTTGTTCGGTGAGCGGTTTGTTCGGGTGTTGGAGTCTGTGGTGGCGGATTCGTCTGTGGTGGTGGGTGATATTGGTGTGTTGGGTGAGGTGGAGCGGTCTGTGGTGGTGTCGGGGTGGAATGACACTGTGCGGGTGTTGGATTCGGGTGTGGGTGTGGGTTCGGATGTGACGTTGGCGTCGTTGTTCGTTGATCGGGTGGGTGTGTCGTCGGATGCGGTGGCGGTGGTGTTCGGTGGTGAGCGGTTGTCGTATGGGGA
>NZ_LVCV01000587.1 GCF_001647195.1 Rhodococcus sp. EPR-157
GCCCGCATCGAACAGATCCGCCTCCGCACACACCCGGAAATCGATCAGATCGTACAGACGCCGAACAAGGGCCGCAGCCGCGACATTCTCAGCACGGCGGGCACCGGACAAACCGTCGAGCAAACCCGACACACACACGTCGGTGTCGCGTCGCCTGTCGTCCATATCGCCCCCCGGCATCCCCATGACAACCAAGAGTAGTCGAACAAATGTTCGAGTGCAACCGCAGAAGCGAATCCGATATGAACCTCGCACGATATCGAGATCCATTCGGGAACAATCCGAGTAGAGGGAAAGTTGATCGGAGCATGACACGAGTAGCGGTAGCAACAGCATTCGGTGGGCCGGAAGTCCTACACATCGTGGACGAGGCTGTGGCAGCACCTGCGGCCGGTCAGGTCCTCGTCGAGGTCAAGGCGATCGGCGTGAACCCGTTCGACTACAAGGCGTACAGCGGGGCATTCGGGAAAGATCCTTCGACTCTTCCGCTGCACCTCGGTAGCGAAGCCAGTGGTGTCGTGATCGCGGTGGGGAGCAATTCGTCAGGCCCGGCTGGTCCTATCTCCGTCGGCGACGAGGTGATCGTGTCAGGCGCGCAGGGGACGTACGCCGAAAAGCTATTGGTACCAGCCGAAGCCGTCCTCCCGAAGCCGAAGTCGCTGGACTGGGAGGTTGCAGCTGGATTGCTCTCAGTAGCGGGCACCGCGTACGACACCCTCGTGGTGACCGGCGTATCGGAGGGGGACACGGTGCTCGTGCACGGCGCAGCGGGTGGAGTCGGATCGATGGTCGTTCAGCAGGCGAGGGCGCGCGGAGCACGCGTCATCGGCACTGCGCGGGCCGTCAACCATGATGCGCTGCGCGCGTACGGTGCCGAACCGGTCGAATACGGTGACGGTCTGCTGGATCGAATCAACGAGATCGCTCCCAGCGGTATCGATGTCGCCATCGACACCGTGGGCACGGACGAGGCGGTGGATGTGTCGTTGGCATTGGTCGCCGACAAGAAGCGCATCGTCACCATCGCTGCGATGGGGCGCGCTGCCGAGCACGGCTTCCTATCGGTCGGGGGCGCAGAAAGCACGAAGCGGCGCAAGGCTGCTCGCCTCGAATTGGTGAACTCTGCTGGCGCAGGCGATTACACGGTGCCGATCGCCAAGACGTTTCCACTCGATCAGGCAGCCAAGGCACACCAGGAACTGAAATCGGAGCACCCGCGAGGAAAGTTCATTCTGATCCCTTGACCGGCGTCAAACTCCGAGAACCTTCCCGTCGACGACGATGCGAGCGCCACGCTCTGCGTAGAACGACAGGTGATTCTCGATTCCCGTCGCCGAAGTTTGCGGATAGAACCAAGCGATGTCCTTCGGCCCGGAAGGCATAGACACGTACGACGCCGTCCCCTTGTACGGGCACGCCGTCGTGGTGGTCGATTCTGTGAACAGCCAATGCTTCACATCGATCCGCGGAACGTAATACCTTGGCGGAAGGCCGGTTTCGAACAGGATCTTCGGACGATGGGTGTCCGCGACAAGAGCGTCTCCGACGTAGATCTGCACGTGGCGCGAGGACGGGAGCACGTCGACTCGCACATAGGGGTCACGAGGATGAACGAACACCTGCTCGTCTTCCTCGAACCATGCGTCGACTCGGTCCCAGTAGAATGACACGTACGCGCTGAGGTCGAGAGCATCAGCCAGCGGTTCCGGGTAGGTCCAGAGTGCGTCGACGGATGTCTTGCCTGCCACCTGGATCGTCCGATACGTCGCGACGCCTTTGCGTGGACATACCGATGTCGTATCGGAGTCCCGCAGGAATTCGTTCCGGACGTCCGTCCGCGGAATGTAGTAGGCGGGTAGGTGGTCCTTCTCGAAAACGTAGATCGACTCGGTGGTGTCGGCGACAACCTCACCGCCGAAATACGCGCGGATCCTGCGGGGATTGGGTTCGGTGGCCACCGTGCCGTTCGGGGCGACCGACTGAACCTTCCGCGCGTGGCTGAGTGCCTTCGACAACGCGTACCTCCTGCGTCGAAACTACCTTCGTCACTCTAGCTTGAAGCCGACCTTCACCGTCACCTGAAAGTGCGCCACGGCTCCGTTCTCGATGTGTCCGCGGGTCTCGACGACCTCGAACCAGTCGAGGTTGTTCAATGTGGTGTTCGCGCGTGCGATTGCTTTGCGGACGGCATCGTCGGTGCTCTCGGTCGAGGTTCCGACGATCTCGG
>NZ_LVCV01000588.1 GCF_001647195.1 Rhodococcus sp. EPR-157
GCATTGATGATCGGCGGTCGATTGGCCGAGAGGTTCGGTCGTCGGCGGATGTACCTACTTGCGCTCGCGCTGTTCGTCACGGTGTCGCTGGCGGGCGGCATCGTCGTAGATCCGCTGCTGCTGAGCGGAATTCGCGTGATCAAAGGAATGTGTGCTGCGCTCACTGCGCCTTTGGGCGCTGCCATCATCGCGACGACCTTCGCGGACGAACGAGGACGTGACCGAGCACTGTCGATCTATGCATTGGCGGGCGGCTCCGGTTTCGCTGCTGGGTTGCTCGCGGCTGGCTTCTTGACTCTGCACGACTGGAGGCTGACGTTTCTGGTACCTGCGATCGTAGTGTCGGTGATTCTCGTCGCAGGGGTTCGGCTGATACCTAGGGACCCACGGCGCGGGCAGGATTCGACCAACCGATTTACGCCCTTGGGAGCAGCAAGCGCCCTGTTCTTCGCGCTCGCAGTGATTGCCGCAGTCTCAGCGATCAGTGCAGCCGCGACCTACGGCTGGCACGACCCTCGAGCAGTGGTGTGTGTGGCCGTTGCCGTGCTACTTGCGGGCGGGCTTGTGCGATCGGAGAGAAACAACGGGGAACCCCTGTATTTCTCACCGGCACTGGCCAACCGAACTCTACTGAGCTCGATGGTCTGCGCGGCCGCGATGAACGGCACGAACCTTGCCTTGCTGGTGATCGTGACCATGCGGCTGCAATACGATCTCGGGTGGACTGCGTTACATGCAGCGCTTGGGGTGTTGCCGGCGAGTGTGCCACTTGTCCTGGCCGCCCCCCTCTCTGGCGCCCTGATCGCGAGGTTCGGAACCGCGCCGCTGACGGCGGCCGGCATGATGTGCACTGGCAGCGCCGCACTGACATTCGCAGTTCCCGAAGCGCCGACCGACTACACAGTCGATGTACTTCCCGGAATGCTTCTGCTCGGAGCTGGCTTCACATTCGGATTCGCCGCGTTGAACTCTCGGGCGACAAGCACCGTCGACGCCGACCACAAGTCGGCGGCAGCAGGCCTGTATCAGACTGCAGTGCAATTGGCCGCTGCCTTCGTCCCAATGACTGTTGCGCTGTGCTGGGTTGTCGATCAACAACTCGCCGCACGTGTAGCGATCGTCGTCGCTCTCCTCGGAATCCTGTCCGCTTGCGCGGGCATCTGGGTTTCGAGGGCCCAACTATCCGATGTAGACCGATCGAAGGAGCAACAATGACCGAGGGAACAATGCAATTGGCAGTCGTCTGCGCAAGTGTGCGGGACGGCCGGCTCGGCCCGACGATCTCGGAGTGGTTCGTAGACCACGCGAAACAACGCGACGATCTCCAGGTCGACCACATCGACCTCGCCGACCATCCGTTGCCGTACCAAATTTCCGAGAATCCCTCGCCCGAAGATGCGCACGCACTCGAGAAGATCACCCCGAGGCTCGAGCGAGCAGATTCTTTCGTTCTCGTGACGCCAGAATACAACCACAGTTTCCCGGCGTCGCTCAAGCATCTGATCGATTGGCATGGGACCCAATGGCGTGCAAAACCAGTGGGACTCGTCTCGTACGGTGGCATCGCGGGTGGTTTGCGTGCGGTGGAACAGCTCAGACCTGTGCTGGGCGAATTACACGCAGTAGCGCTGCGCGAAACCGTCAGCTTTCCGATCGTCTGGAACAAGTTCGACGAGTCAGGGCAACCCGTCGACCGCACCGATGCCGTCGCCGCGGCAGACAAGATGATCGAACATCTTCTTTGGTGGGGACATGCACTACGCGAAGCTCGACGAACCCCGCCGACGTGGTGAGAGATGATCACGGGCGAAAGCAAGCGGGGTGGTTCGCCGGACTACGCGTCGACTCCTTCGGGCTGTGAATCGAATGACCGCAGAATTCGAAAGCTAGTGCTTGGCAACAGAATAGCGGTAGGAGGAACGCTCCACGCGCCTGCTGGCGTCGTCCCGCGCGCGGTAGTCGTCGCTGTGCACGGTGCAGGTATGACGGCAGACTATTTCGATGCTCGGTCCGAACCTTCGTTTTCACTATGTGCGACAGCAACCCGGCTCGGGTACTCGGTACTGACGATCGACCGACCGGGATACGGTACACACGCGGATCGCTATCCAGCGGGGCTATGCATGGACGACCAGGCCACCGCTATCGGCGAGGCTCTCGAGGACTTCGTGCGCAATCATCCGATTGGTGCAGGATTGTTTCTTCTCGCTCATTCCTACGGTGGAGCGGTTGCATTGACGATGGCGTCGAACGTTGGAGGCCCGTCCTTCATCGGCATCGACGTTTCCGGTATCGGTCACGAATTTGCAGTCGGCGCCGCGCCTTTGGATCGTTCGCGCGCAGACCTCGCGTGGCCGATGAACTGGGGGAAGCTGAGCTTCTATCCACCTCGAACCTTCACGTTCGCCGTCGGCATGGTAGCTGAGGTGCCTGCGTGCGAGCTGGACGACATCGCCGGCTGGCCTGAGCGCTTTTCGCTGGTTGCCGAGAGGATCGGCACACCGGTGCGCTTCACGTTCGCCGAGTACGAACAATGGTGGATTCACGACGACGATGCGCTTGATGTACTGCGTTCGCGCTTCGGTAGTTGTCGAGTATCGATCGACGTTCTACCGCAAACGGGACACAACATCAGCCTGGGGTGGACCGCAGCGGCATACCACCTCAAGGCGCTTGCATTTCTCGAAGAATGCCTCGGCGAACGTGCATCGAATTCGGTCTTGCGCACTGCCTGATCCAGGTAGGTAGATTACGCAGAATACTTGACACTTCTTGCCATTGCGCTCTGTTGTGGTGGCCAAGACGATGAATCAGACTCGACATAGCAGTCAAACATGCAATTCGCCATCGGCGACGAGACCGCCACGCTGGATATCCTCTCGCAGTACCCGGATTCCGGCTGGTGGTCGGGCTCACAGACCGGAGGAGTTCAGTGTCAGAAAATCTTTCATCATTCTACGACTGGTTTTCCGAACGAAATATCAAGAATGACTATCACATCGATATTGCATCGCTGAGTGCGCTCGACGGGTGGAAGGTCGATTCGGATGGTTCAGCCATTCGCCACCGGACTGGCAAGTTCTTCTCGATCGAGGGACTGTCGGTCGAAACTCAGGAGATGGAGTCGCACTCCTGGTCTCAGCCCATCATCAACCAGCCCGAGATCGGAATTCTCGGGATCGTCGTCACCAAGGTTGGCGATTCGTATCACTTCTTGATGCAGGCAAAAATGGAACCGGGAAACATCAATCTCATTCAGCTTTCACCGACTGTTCAAGCAACACGTAGCAACTACACGCGCGTGCACCGCGGAAGCGCCGTTCCTTTTCTGGAACATTTCGTTGCGGCTCGCCCTGGCTCAGTCGTGTTCGATTCGTTGCAATCCGAACAGGGTTCCTGGTTTCTCGGAAAGCGGAACAGGAACATGATCGTCGAAGTTCCCGATCGGCTGCCCGCCGGTGAAGACTTCATTTGGTTGAGCTTCGAGCAGATAGCGGCACTGCTCCGCGTGCCGAATCTGGTCAATATGGATTCACGCACAGTCCTGTCCGGGTTGCCGTTCCTCGCCATGGACGGCAATTCCACCGACAGTTCGCCGGTCCACAGTCTGGGGGACCTGTTGAGCTGGTTCACCGATGCGAAGTCGCGGCACCGCCTGGACCGGCGGACGGTACCACTGCATCGTCTCCCGGGGTGGGAATTCGACGGCGACAAGATCCTGCGTCCCGACGGGCGGCACTTCACCGTGATCGGCGTAGACGTCGCTGCCACCAATCGCGAGGTTGCGCACTGGTCACAGCCCATGCTTCGACCGATAGGTCGCGGCGTGATCGCCTTCGTCGGAAGGTTGTTCCACGACGAGTTCCATATCCTGGTTCATGCTCGCACCGAGGCAGGCACAGCCGATGTGGTCGAGATGGGCCCGACTGTCGCGTGCATCCCCGCGAGCTACGAGAACCTGACGAGGGCGGAGCGCCCGCCGTTTCTGGACCTGGTGGAGCAGTCCGACACGGCGGATGTGTTGGTCGACGTCGTGCATTCCGAAGAGGGGGGACGCTTCTACCACGCCGAGAGCCGCTATCTCGTCGTCGACGTGGGCGAGAGCATCGGACACCAGGTGCCCGAAAACTATTGCTGGATGACTGTCGAACAACTGACCGGCTTCGTTCGGTACAGCAACCACGTCAACGTCGCAGCGCGCTGTTTGCTGAGCTGTATGGCTGACGGAGTTGCCGAGCGAACCGCGGTGACGCGGTGACCGAACCTCAGGTAGGACGCGCATTGGTCCTCGGTGCAACCGGTTTCGTCGGCACCCACGTGTGCACCGCGCTTGTCGCATCGGGATACGAGGTCCTCGGAGTCGCGCGCGGAAGACCAGCTCGTGAATTTCCGTTCACATTCCTCGAATTGGATGTCTCGTCAGCAGCTGTGAGCACCATCGGCGGAGTCGTGGATACCTTCGAACCCGACCTGGTCGTCAATACAATCGGCAGCATCTGGGGGCGATCAGACGATCAGATGTGGTCTGCGGCCGTACAGCCGGTGGAGGCCCTGCTCGCCGGGCTGAGAAATGCCGATCACCGGCCATGGCTCGTCCACCTGGGCTCGGTGCTCGAGTACGGGACGATCGGTGTGGGCGAGACGGCAAGTGCACGTCGCGACGCAGCACGCCCCACGAGTGCATACGGCGAGGCAAAGCTGGCCGCGACGGAATCAATTCTCGACGCGGTTGCCGAAGGCCATATCGACGCAGTCGTTCTGCGAATCGCCAACGTATCCGGGCCGGGAGCGCCCAACATAAGTCTTCTCGGCCAGGTCGCACGGCAACTGGCAGATGCCGAAGTCTCCGGCGTGCCTGCCACGATCACGCTTGATGCTCTTACGGCGCAACGTGATTACGTAGACGCGCGAGATGTCGCAGACGCGGTGGTC
>NZ_LVCV01000589.1 GCF_001647195.1 Rhodococcus sp. EPR-157
CGACATCAGCGGGGTCGACGCCGAACTTGCAGAGAGAGAACCCGTCACCACTGCTGGAAGTCCGCGCTGGACACAAGTGGACATCGGTCCAGCGCGGGAGCATCTGGGATGGGTCCCGACGAGGTCGATCCACCGGTCGATCGAAGACTTCTGGTTGGACACCCTCGCGAACACCGAGCGTCCGCACACCCAGGCCGGTCATCCCACTCGAACATGACCAGCGGCGTCTGATCATCACCGAAACGTGCACACCCGAAGCGCTATCGAAGGGCGGGACTCAGTGAAGATTTTGTTCGCAGCACACCCCAGTCAAGCCAGTGCGTTCGCACTGGCACCACTTGCACGCGCAGCAAAGGACTCAGGACATCAAGTCGTCATGGCAGGTTCGATGCAGACGACCGATGCCATCACCTCGTCCGGACTGCCTGCATATCCCGTCACCGATCGTGCTCTGTCCGAGTTCATCCTGTTCGATCGAGATGGTGAACGTCTTCCGCCTGCATCGACCGACGAAGATATGGTTTTCGGTGCCGGCCGGTTCTTCGGACGCTACGCGGCGACTGCATACCACTCGCTGAAGTCGCTTGCGAAGACATTCAGTCCTGATGTCGTGGTTGGGGGTAGCCTCTCCTTCGCAGCCCCGTTGATTGCGGCCCGGCTGCGGGTGCCCTACGTTCGACAGACTTGGGACATGTACGAAATAGCGCCGTATATTCCAGGAGCAGAGGCCGAACTTGCGTCCGAAATGGCGGAACTCGATCTTCGGAATCTCCCGGAGCCGTCCACCACTCTGGATGTCTCTCCTGCCATGCTGCAAACCCGGCATGACGGTTCTCCACACAAGCCGTTGCGATTCGTACCGTCGAACACACAAACAGCGATCGAACCGTGGATGCTCGGTGCACCGGCGGGCAAAAAGCGAATCTGCGTCACGATGGGCAGCCGAGTAGAGACGACCGATACCTACGACACCAGCTTCAAGAAGCTCAGAGACCTCGTGGAAGCGTTGTCGCGCTTGAACGCCGAACTTCTAGTCGCTGCACCTCGCGCGGTCGCCGACAGTGTTCGACACCTTATTCCACACGGTCACGCTGGATTCATACCCCTGGATTTCGTTGCTCCGTCCTGCGACGCGATCGTTCATCATGCAGGCGGAGTCAGTACCCTGACTGCTCTCGACGCCGGAACCCCGCAGGTTATGCTTCCTGATGCCGAGATCTGGCAACGTACCACCGATCGAATCGAGGCGTACGGCGCGGGCGTCTCGGTTCACCCTGGTCCCGACGTGGTCGAACGGGCGGTGGACGCCTGTGATCGGGTCTTGTCCGATAGTTCGTATCGATCGGCGGCGCAGGGGTTTCAGGCACAGATTCGGGAGATGCCGACCCCTGCGGAGCAGGTTGTCGAAATCGAGTTTCGACGATGAGAATTGCGTTCGCATCGGTACCCGCCTACGGTCACGTTTACCCTCTCATGCCTCTCGCTCTCGCATGCCGAGACGGTGGGCATGACGTCGAAGTCGCCTGTGGACCTCCGTTCGCCGGTCGTCTACCCGTCCCGACCGTCGAGGGGTTTCCGGACGAACTGACGTTGTCCGACGCCGAAAAGTATGTTGCTGGGGTAGATCTCTATCCGGGGG
>NZ_LVCV01000590.1 GCF_001647195.1 Rhodococcus sp. EPR-157
CGAGGAGACAACCTGATCTGGTGGTGTACGAGATGACCAACATCGGTGCCGGCGCTGCCGCACAAGACCTGGGAATTCAAGCAATCCCCTTCGCGATCAGCCGCTGGGAAGGCTTTCCCGCACAATTGTTCGCCGACGCGAAAATCGCCCCCGAGGTCATGATCGATCCACTGCCACCTACGTGGCGCGGGGTGACTTCGGCAGGGTCACCCAGCCGGCTGAATACTCGGACCGTTGCGTGGAGCGAACCCAGTAGCTCCAATCCATGGAGTCATTCCACAGGTACTCGTCCAAGGGCGTACCTCACCATGGGGACAGTGTCGTTCGGCGCAGTCGATGCTTTGCGCCAGGCGGTTCACGAGACCTGTGCTGCCGGCTTCGATGTGCTGGTGGCAGTGGGTCCCAGAGGCGACACCGATGCGCTCGGTCCGGTTCCTGCATCGGTGCGCGTGCTGAATTTCGTAGATCAACCGAGCGTTCTGGCAGGCGCGGATGTCGTAGTCCACCACGGTGGGACCGGAACGGTGCTCGGTGCATTGGCAGCGGCCATTCCGCAGGTTGTCATTCCACAGGCCGCCGATCAGTTCGCCAATGCAGCGCGAATAGATGAGCTCGGTATTGGTCGGTCGGTTCCCGTCGCGTCACCTTCCGGTGCGATCGCCGCAGCTGTCGCCGATGTGCTCGCCGATACCCGTGCCATTCAGACGCTGGACAACATCGCGAGCGAGATCGCGAATACCCACGGCCCCGAATCGACTTGTCGCGAACTCGAGCGACGCGTCGACCGCCGCGAGTGAGACAAGAGTCCTGCCATCGGAATCAGCGGGCTCCGCATCCGTGCAGGAATGTCCGGACCGCCGCTGCGACTGCGGCGGCGGTTTCCACTTCCTCGTACGCGCTGCCGCAGTAGAAGGGCGGAATGGCCGCTGACGTCAACAGCGAGAAGTGCTGTGCAGCAGTATCGGAGTCGTCGATCTGCAGCAGGCCCTTGTCGTTCAAACGCTGGAAGTAGTGGGCGAGTTCCCGGCGAACCCGCATCGGCCCGGTTCGTAACCACGCGTCGACCGTCGCTCGCGGTAGGTGTTTCGACTCAGCAGGCATCTGCAGGACTAGTGCGAAGTGGTCCTGGAATCGCGTCACCGTGGCGCACCACTCCGTGGCGAATGCCACGAATACCGCCTCGACGTCCGCGCCCGAGGCCAGAACACCGAGATGCCTGTCGATGAGCTCTACCTGAACGTCTGCGACTCGCGCGGCACTCTCGTGAATGGAGGCTCTGAACAACTCGGCCTTGTCCTCGAAGTGGTTGTAGATCGTGCGCGTCGACACCCTTGCTTCGGCAGAAATTGCGTCGAGTCCTGCTCTGCTGAAGCCTTCGCGGGCAAAGACGGCGAGTGCAGCGGTGAGGATCGCGTTTCGCTTGTCGATCAAGCCGCCTTTGGGGCGTGTGTTCGTGCTCATGCTGGTTTCGTCCCTTCCAAGGTTACTTCACCCGTGTTAGTCTACAACAACGGCCATGGCAATTATGTGCATTTTGAACTGCAATGCCGAGACCGAGCGGTGCTCCGCGCCGAGCGCCGCTCGCCGAGATTGCATCGGACCTTGGGCCGCCCGCTGCCGCGCGGCGCACGTGTATGTAGCGAGCAGTGACTTCCGGGACATCGAACTACTCAATCGAGGCGGGGAACAGATGCTGGACACGATGAGCGCCAAAGGAACATGGCACGGTAACGGTGTATCTGGGGCCGACAGTCAGGTGTCGAACGTACTGATCGTCGAGAACGACCTCCCGCATACCGAGACGTTGGCGCGAGGTCTGGAACGGCACGGCCACAGGGTCATCTGCGTCGCCACGGGGGACGAGGCACTTCGTGCTCACGAAGATGCGTCCATTGTCCTGATGGACTTGGAACTTCCGGATCTCGACGGGCTCGAGGTATGCCGAGGTATTCGATCGATCAGCGACGTTCCCCTTATCGCACTCACCGCGCGTGAGACCGAGTTGGACTTGATTCTCGGTTTTCAAGCCGGCGTCGATGACTACTTGGTCAAGCCGTATCGCTTCCGTGAACTTCTCGCGAGAATGAACGCCGTCAGCCGCCGGGCCCAGCATTCGTCACACCCGGCCGACCGTGTCATCACTCATGGGCCCCTACATATCGAAGTACCCGCGCGTCAGGTGTACCTCGACGGTCAGCCGATCTCCATGACTCCCAAGGAATTCGATCTTCTTCATTTGCTCGCGTCGTCGCCCAGTTGCGTACTGGCGCGCAAGCAGATCATGCGTCGCGTCTGGGGTGACTGCTGGTCCCGGCGAACGCTCGACACACATGTCAGCAGTGTGCGTAGCAAGCTGGGGTCCTCCGATTGGATCGTCACAGTTCGTGGCGTCGGCTTCCGGCTTGGCTACGACATCGCGAGTCGCAGCATGAACGATCGGAATCTCGTTCATGCTGCGACTTGAATATAGTTGCATCACTGGATATCCAAAGCTGTGGCGACCGATGCCGAGTCGGCGTGTTGTTGACGAAGTTTGACTTCGCCATGACACCGACGGTCTTGTGTCGACACCGCAGCCCCGGCGATGATTGTCGAGTGCGTCGGACTATCCCGAGGCGCGAACACTTCAGTCATCGGAGTCGAATGGCGAAAAGAGTGAGGACACTGAAGTGATGAAAGGAATAATACTGGCGGGCGGGAGCGGAACACGGTTGCATCCGATAACCCTCGGCGTCTCCAAACAGCTTCTTCCCGTGTACGACAAACCGATGATCTACTATCCGCTGTCGGTGCTGATGCTTGCCGGTATCACCGATATTCAGATCATCACCACCCCTCGTGATCTACCGGCATTCGAAGGATTGCTCGGCGACGGATCGCGCTACGGTCTCACCCTCTCCTACGTCGAGCAGGCCGAACCGAGGGGACTGGCTGACGCCTTTCTGCTGTCCGAACGTCACATCGGGCATGATTCCGTGATGCTAGTGCTGGGTGACAACATCTTTCACGGACCGGGATTCAGCACCACGCTGCAGAAGGTGGCCAGCGGTGTCGATGGATGCGTTCTGTTCGGGTACCCCGTCCGTGACCCGCAGCGGTACGGCGTGGCCCAAGTCGACGACGCGGGAACTCTGATCGGTATCCAAGAAAAACCTACTGCGCCGCTGTCGAATATCGCGGTCACCGGCCTCTACGCCTATGACAACGATGTAGTGGATATCGCCAAGACGCTTGAACCGTCCGCTCGTGGGGAACTGGAAATCACCGATGTCAACCTCGCGTACCTGCGTGAAGGACGCGCGCAGCTGGTGGAACTCGGCCGGGGATTCGTGTGGCTCGACACCGGAACGCACGAAAGCCTCATCGATGCAGGGCAATACGTCGAGACCCTCGAACGACGACAGGGGGTTCGGATTGCCTGCCTCGAAGAGGTCGCCCTCCGAATGAATTACATCGACAAGTACGAGTGCTATCGCCTGGGAGAGCAGCTCGCCAAGTCCCCCTACGGGCAATATGTCATGGACGTGGCTTCCGGACTGTGAGGCCGGAGTCAGTTCAGCTCGGAAGACACGACGAACTCACCAACTCGAATTCAAGGAGTGAAGCCGAATGTCAACTCGTGTATGGGATTATCTGCCCGAGTATGCCAAGGAAAAAGACGACATTCTCGACGCTGTACATACCGTCTTCGAATCCGGTCGCTTGGTCCTGGGTGACAGCGTGAAAGGCTTCGAGGATGAATTTGCCCGATACCACGGCGCACCGCACTGCACGGGAGTCGACAACGGCACCAACGCAGTGAAGCTCGCCTTGGAGGCCGTGGGGGTGGGTCCGGGCGACGAGGTGATCACGGTGTCCAACACCGCGGCACCGACGGTTGTGGCCGTCACCGGCGCCGGCGCTGTCCCCGTGTTCGTCGACGTCCGCGAGCAGGATTTTCTGATGGACACCACTCAGGTCGATGCTGCAATCACGTCGAAGACGAAAGCGATTCTGCCCGTGCATCTTTACGGTCAGTGTGTTGATATGGATTCGCTTCGAAGAATCGCCGACAAACACGATATCGCGATTGTGGAAGATTGTGCACAGGCGCATGGGGCACGCTACAACGGAAAAATCGCCGGAACGATGTCGGCTGCGTCCGCGTTCTCCTTCTATCCGACCAAAGTCCTCGGCGCATACGGAGACGGCGGCGCGGTGATCACCGCGGACCCCGAGGTCGACCGCGCCCTGAAGCAGCTCCGTTACTACGGGATGGAAAAGACCTACTATGTCGTTCGAAGCCCTGGGCACAATGCTCGACTCGACGAACTTCAAGCTGAGATTCTGAGAAGAAAGCTCCATCGCCTCGACGACTACGTCGCGGCGCGAAATTCGATCGCACGCCGCTACGCCGAAGAACTGGGTGACCTGGAAAGCCCTGGTGGACTACAGCTGCCGAAGACCAATCAGGGCAACAGTCACGTGTACTACGTATACGTTGCACGCCACCCCCAGCGAGACGCCATAATCGACGCACTCGCGGACCGCGACATCTCACTCAACATCAGCTACCCGTGGCCGGTGCACACGATGAGCGGGTTTGCGCATCTCGGTTACGAACTCGGATCTCTACCCGTCACGGAAAAGCTCGCGACTGAGATCTTTTCCTTGCCGATGTATCCCTCGTTGTCCGAGTCCGAACAGGGAGGGGTCATCGCCGCCCTCAGGGAAGTGATCACAGGGCTGTGACCGCCGTCGGTCGGCGTCCTGTCGTCGGTACTCGGATCGACGGAGTCGAGGTGCTCCGAGCGGACGCCCACCACGACGAACGAGGATGCTTCGCCACCCAGTTCACTGCGGCCGGCTTCGTCGAAAGAACAGGTCGCCCACTGTTTCCGGTCCACGAGATAAGCCACAACGTGTCGATGCGTGGCGTGCTGCGCGGAATTCACCACACCACCGTGCTACCCGGCCGCGCAAAGTACGTCTATTGTCCGAGCGGCCACACCGAGCACTTTCTCGTCGATCTACGCACGGACTCGGCCACGTTCGGCGGGTGGCAGAGTGTGACGCTCACCGGAGCTGCAGCAGACGCGATCTACGTACCGATCGGCGTCGGGCATGGCTTGCTCTCCTTGCAAGACAACTCTGTTGTCGGCTATCTGATGTCGGCGCCGTACAAGGTGGAGCAGGAGCAATCGGTGTCGGCACTCGATCCTCGCATCGGGCTACCGCTTCCCGTGAACAAGATGCAGTTCGCGCGGTCCGAACGCGACTGCGCCGCTCCGACGTTGGAGATGTCACTTCAGAGGGGCCTTCTGCCGAACATGGAGCAGTGCCGCCGCGCGGAAGAGGGGCTGTGGACTAGCTCATGATTCCCCGCATCAGTATTTCGAGACGGTAGTCCGCGCGAACTCCCTCGGGATCGTGGCCGTTCGCCCACGCGAGCGCGTTCGCAAGCACGAACACGTCCTCGCCGACGACGTCGTCTCGTACGCGTCCTGTGGCGCGGACGCGCTCCAGTACGGCTTCGGTGAGATCCTCCAGTTCCCGACATATCTCGCCGAGTGATCCGCCTCGCGAACTCGCAGCCAGCACGCTGTCGGCCAGTCCGCCGTACGCACCCGAGTAGTCCGACAACAGCCGCACCCAATCCCGGAGCACATCCGCGTCGTACGAGGGTGTGTTCAGGCGATCCACCGCGCGTCGAAGCTCTTCGACGTGGTCCTCGACGGCCGCGGCAATTAGGTCCGAACGAGTCGGGAAGTGGCGATAGAGCGTGCCGGGTCCGACGCCGGCTGATTTGGCAATGTCCTCGAGTGGGGCCTCCACTCCTCGATCGACGAACGCCCTCCGGGCCGCCTGAACGACCGCGTTTCGGTTGCGTACTGCGTCCGCTCTCAGCGGCCGGCCGGCCGGAGCACTCATGAGTTTCTCCCTCAGCTGTTGACTTAAGCGGACGCTGCCTCCATATTGTAAGCGGAGGATGTCTCCGATTAATCCGGAGGGGGCATCCGCATAGAAGGAGTATGACATGAACGCACCTGCTTTCGGCACGGGCGAAAAGTCGGCAACCGGACATCCTGCGCGCTGGGCGGCACTCGCGGTGCTGGTCGTGCCGGTTCTGCTCACGTCGATGGACTTTTCCGTGCTTTATCTGGCCATCCCGGTCATCACGGCTGATCTGGCCCCGACGAGTAGCCAGATGCTGTGGATTCTCGACATCTATGGCTTCGTGCTCGCCGGCTTGCTGATCACGATGGGCAATCTCGGCGACAGGTTCGGCCGCCGAAAGATCCTGCTCATCGGCGCAGTGGTATTCGGAGCGGCCTCGGTTTTGGCGGCCTTCTCCACGAGCCCCGAGATGCTCATCGCCGCGCGCGCACTGATGGGGCTCGGTGGTGCAACACTCATGCCGTCGACTCTGTCGTTGATCCGCAACATGTTCGAGGATCCGGGCGAGCGAGCAAAGGCAATCGGGGTGTGGACCGCAGCCTTCGCGGGCGGAGGGGCTCTCGGCCCGGTCGCAGGCGGCGCGTTGCTGAACTTCTTCGACTGGGGCTCGGTGTTCCTGATCAACGTCCCGTTCCTGATCGGACTCCTTATCGCAGCCCCCATTCTCGTTCCTGAGTTCCGCAATCCGTCGTCCGCACGTTTCGACATCGCCGGCGCCGCTTTGTCGATGGCTGCTGTTCTGCCGATCGTCTATGCAGCGAAACATGCCGCCGAAATCACGGGATGGGACGTGAAGAGCTCGATCTCGCTGGCGGCGGGTGCCGTATTCGCCGCGCTGTTCTTCGTACGCCAGAGATCGGCCACCGACCCACTCGTCGACACGACACTGTTCAAGAGCAGGCGCTTCGTCGGAGCCCTCGTGGCTGTGACGCTCGGCATCATGGTGTTGCTCGGACCCAACATGTACCTCGCGCAGTACCTTCAGTTGGCACTTGGATTCAGCCCGCTCGGAGCCGCGCTGTGGATGATACCGATGACCATTGCAGCGATGGCCGGTTCGATGCTCGCACCGCAGCTGCGCGGATGGGTCGGCACCGCGTCGGCGATGAGCATCGGTTTCGTTGCGGCTGCCACCGGGCTGGGCGTAATCGCATTCACACCGGCGGTGGACGGCCTGTCCATCATCGTGGGCGGCGGCGTCGTGCTCGGCGCGGGAGTTACGACGGTCATGACGCTGGCAACCGATGCCATCGTCGCGGCCGCACCCCCGGATCGCGCAGGGGCGGCATCAGCGATCCAAGAGACCGGATCCGAATTCGGTGGCGCGTTGGGTATCGCGCTGATGGGCTCGATCGGAGCAACGGTGTACAAAACATCACTCGATCTGCCTGCAGATGTCCCCGCGATTGCTGAGGAGTCCTTCGCAAGTGCACGTGAGGTCTCGAGAAGTCTGCCCGAGGAGGTCGGAAATGCACTGTTCGAGAACGCTGCGGAAGCGTTCACATCCGGTTTGTCGGTCGCCGCAACAGCAGGCTCCGTGGTGATGCTCGCTCTCGCGGTCGTTGTACCGGTGTTGATGCGCGGCGAGTCGACGGACGCCGAATCCACGTCGGTTCGGGCCGACAGTAACTCGTACGCGAAGGAGTCCCACTCATGAGCAGCGATCAACCTCTCGGCTACTTGGTGAAGCAATTCGACAACGAATTGAACGACTATGTCGACACAGCCCTTCGAACAGAGCATGGGGTCGGCCGTGCACATTGGCAGGCGTTGCGCACTGCGTTCGGCGACCGCAAACTCCTGCTGTCCACGTTCACCAGCGAGGCGCGCACGTTCTACAGCGACGCGGAGTTGGACGAGCTTCTGTCCTCGCTGACCGAGAACGGTTGGATCGACGTGAAGGGAGCAACGGACAGCGAGCGGATCATGGTCCTCACCGACCAGGGTGAAAAACTGCTGAATCGAATGATGCAGACACAGGATCGAACCATGCAAATTGCGACCGAGGGCGTCTCCGAAGCCGACTACGAGACCACCCGCACCACTCTGGATCGAATGGCGAGCAATTTGCACACTGCAAGCGCTGCACTGTCTCGTCGTCCCGTGTCGGCAGCGACCGACTAGGCGCTCTGATTCCGGCGCTACTCGACGGCGAGCTCACCGAGTTCGTTCCAGTCGGTCCCGTCGACCTCCTGGCTGATGATCTTCGGCGTCTCCTGTAGGTACGGCGGGAGATCCTTCTGGGCCTGCTTGAAGTGGTCCGAGTTCACATGTGTGGCACCGGCATCGGGGTCCCTGAATGCCTCCACCAGGACATACTCGGTGGGGTCGTCGAGAGTGCGCGACCAGAAATACCACAGGCAGCCTTCCTCGGCTTGGCAGGCTTCGGTGAAGTCGCGTGAGATCTCGGGCCAGTTGTCGGCGTGCTCGGGCTTCACCTTGAACTTGGCGGTGATGAAGATCAACGTCTCTCCTCATGTCGATGCTGATGGTTCCTCGGCGGTACCCGAATCACGTGGATGGCAAGCCTGCCGTCACCTAGGCTCGGTTCATGGCCAGCAGCTCACCGTCGATCGAGATACCGGTCGGTGACCGCATCGTACGGATCTCGAACCCGGATCGCGTGTACTTCCCCGAAAATGGGGCCACCAAGCTCGATCTGGTGAACTACTACCTCAGCGTCGGCGACGGCATCGTGCGCGCACTCCGCGAGCGACCGTGCATGATGCATCGCTTCCCCAAGGGGCTCGCAGGGGAGAAGGTGCACCAGAAGCGGGTGCCGAACGGCGCCCCGCCGTGGCTCGAGACCGTGCGGGTGACGTTTCCTCGCTACAACCGCACGGCCGACGAGCTGTGTGTCACCGAACTCGCGCACGTGGCGTGGGCGGTGCAGATGTCCACCGTCGAGTTCCATCCGTGGAACAGCCGACGGGCCGACGTCGAGAAGCCCGACGAGTGGCGCATCGATCTCGACCCGATGCCCGACTGCCCGTTCGACCGAGTTCGTAGCGTCGCAGAGGTGGTGAAGGACGTACTTGACGACCTCGGTGCCGTCGGGTGGCCGAAAACCTCGGGCGGACATGGCCTGCACATCTACGTGCGCATCGACCCGGCGTACGGGTTCAAGGATGTACGCAGGGCCGCACTGGCTTTCGCTCGCGAAGTAGAGCGTCGCGCACCCGAGGACGTGACCACGACGTGGTGGCGCAAGGACCGCGACCCGACGAAGCTGTTCGTGGACTACAACCAGAATGCGCGCGATCACACCATCGCCAGCGCCTACTCGGTCCGCGGAAACCAGGAAGCGACCGTCTCGACGCCGATTGCCTGGGACGAGATAGCCGACGTCGACCCGCACGAGTTCACGATCTTCACGGTGCCAACCCGGTTCGCCGAGTTGGGCGATCTGCACGCAGGCATCGACGATGCGGTGTTCTCGCTCGTGCCTCTGCTCGAATGGGCCGAGCGCGACGAGCGTGAAGGGCTGACCGAACCGGAAGAGTGAGCGGCGATTCGCCAGAAGCTAACGGCGCAGCGACTCCACCGCCCCGCGGACGGCGTCGAGGTGGGCGGCCATGGCCTGGGCCGCCTCGTCGTAATTCCCCGATCGGATGCCCGCGACGATGGTGTCGTGCTCGATGTTGGACTTCTGCTGGCGTCGGGCGACGAGGTTGAGGGTTTCCGACTGGCGGGTCAGCGCACCACGAATGTCGACGATGATTGCTTCGAACACCCGATTCTTGCTGGCTCGTGCGATCGCGGTGTGGAACTGGCCGTCCAGTAGGACCCAGGCGTGGTGATCGTCCTCGTTGCGCATCTCGTCGGTGAGTCCTTCGAGCACCAGGAGGTCCTCGTCGGTGCGTCGTTCGGCGGCCCACCCGGCCGACGGTATCTCGACATGGGGCCGTGCTTCCATCAGTTCGCGAGCCGCGTAGTTCCCGATGTCGAGATCGCCGGTGACTCGGTCACGGACGACGAATGTTCCGCGGCCGGTTTTGGTTTCGGTCAGCCCGAGCGCGGTGCACGACCGCAGTGCTTCCCGGATCACCGAACGCGAGACTCCGTGGCGGGTGGCAAGCGCGGACTCGGCCGGAAGCTTGTCCCCGACGGCGACCTGCCCCGACACGATCGCATCTCGT
>NZ_LVCV01000591.1 GCF_001647195.1 Rhodococcus sp. EPR-157
GTCCTCTTCCTGTGCCGAGGTGGTCAAGCCAGCGGTTGACGGCTGACGTGTCATAGTTCACACTCTAACCTGTCAGACAGCCGGACAGCCGGACGGCCGCCGTCGAGTAATCAGGGAGCAAGTAGTGGACGCTATACGTGTCGAGAAGGACCTTCTCGGCGAGCGCGAGATACCCGCAGACGCGTACTGGGGTATCCACACCCTGCGCGCGCTGGAGAACTTTCCGATCACCGGGCGCCCCATCTCGACAAACGCCCACCTGATCCGCGGCCTCGCCGCCGTGAAGTGGGCGGCCGCATCGGCCAACGAGGACCTGGGCATTCTCGACGACACCCGCAGCGAGGCCATCCGTCAGGCCTGCCAGGACATTCTCGACGGCCGACTGCACGAGCAGTTCGTCGTCGATGTCATCCAGGGTGGTGCGGGCACCTCGACCAACATGAATGCCAACGAAGTGATCGCGAACCGTGCGCTCGAGATCCTCGGGTATGGCCACGGCGAGTACAGCCACGTGCACCCCAACGAACACGTCAACGCCAGTCAGTCGACGAACGATGTCTACCCGACGGCTGTCAACGTCGCCACGATCTACGCAACACACGAACTCATCGACGCGATGAAATTCCTGCGCGACGCCTTCCGCCGCAAGGCGACCGAGTTCGCCACCGTCGTCAAGATGGGGCGCACGCAGTTGCAGGACGCGGTGCCGATGACGTTGGGGCAGGAGTTCGGTACCTACGCGATCATGATCGACGAGGACTGCTCCCGGCTCGAGGAGGCCGCGCTGCTGGTGCACGAGATCAACCTCGGTGCAACGGCGATCGGAACAGGGCTCAACGCGCCGGTCGGATACACGGCGTCGGCGGTCGCGCACCTGCGCACCATCACCGGGCTGCCGCTGGTCACCGCGACGGATCTGATCGAAGCGACGCAGGACGTCGGCCAGTTCGTGCACTTGTCCGGTGTTCTCAAGCGCGTGGCCGTCAAGCTGTCCAAGATCTGCAACGACCTACGATTGCTGTCCTCGGGCCCGCGGGCCGGCTTGAACGAGATCAATCTTCCTCCGATGCAGGCAGGTTCGTCGATCATGCCAGGCAAGGTGAACCCGGTCATTCCGGAGGTACTGAACCAGGTGGCCTTCGAGGTCATCGGGCACGACGTCACCATCACCATGGCTGCCGAGGCAGGACAGTTGCAGCTCAACGCATTCGAGCCGATCATCGTCAAATCCCTGTCCGACGGCATGGCACATCTGAGTGCCGCGTGTCGCACCGTCGCCAGTCGCTGCGTCGACGGCATCACCGCCAACGTCGAGCTGCTTCGTGAGCGGGTCGAAAACTCGATCGGTCTGATCACCGCATTGAGCCCGTATCTCGGATACGCCGAGTCCACCGCAATCGCGCAGGAAGCCCTGCTCACCGGCCGCAACGTCGTCGACCTCGTTCTCGAGAAGAAGTTGATCGCTCGCGACGAACTCGACCGTCTGCTCAGCCCGGAACATCTCGCCAATCTGCGCGTCGCACCCATCGAACACGCCGACGCCCCCGACACCTCGACAAGGTAGGCATTCATGACCATCGACCAGAGAGTCGCAGTCAGGAACGAAGATCTCGGATTTCGGAAGTCACTGAAACCCAGACAGATTCAGATGATCGCCATCGGCGGTGCCATCGGCACCGGTCTGTTCATGGGAGCCGGTGGCAGGCTCCACGACTCGGGGCCCGCACTCGTGCTGGTCTACGCACTGTGCGGATTCTTCGCCTTTCTGATCCTGCGTGCTCTGGGTGAGCTCGTGATGCACAGGCCGTCGTCGGGGAGTTTCGTCTCGTACTCGCGAGAATTCTTCGGCGAGAAGATGGCTTTCGCGGCAGGCTGGCTGTACTGGATGAACTGGGCGATGACGGCTGTCGTCGACGTCACTGCCGTCGCGCTGTACATGAACTTCTTCAAGAAGTACTGGGCACCGCTCGGCGACGTCGATCAGTGGGTGTTCGCACTCATCGGACTCGTCGTCGTACTCTGTCTGAACCTGGTGTCCGTCAAAGTCTTCGGTGAACTCGAGTTCTGGTTTGCGCTCATCAAAGTCATTGCGCTGGTGACCTTCCTGGCTGTCGGCGTCTACTACGTGGTGTTCGGAACCCCGATCGACGGACAGTCACCCGGGCTCAGTGTGATCACCGACAACGGCGGACTGATACCCAACGGCCTCCTGCCAGCCATCGTCGTCATCCAGGGTGTCGTGTTCGCGTACGCATCGATCGAGTTGGTGGGCACCGCGGCCGGGGAGACGGCCGATCCGGAGAAGGTCATCCCCAAGGCAATCAACACGGTCATCGTTCGAATCCTGATCTTCTACGTGGGATCCGTTCTGCTGCTGTCGCTCCTGCTTCCGTATACCGCGTACCACGCAGGTGAAAGCCCGTTCGTCACCTTCTTCGGCGCTATCGACGTGCAGGGCGCCGGTGCGATCATGAACCTCGTCGTCCTCACCGCGGCGCTGTCGAGCCTCAACGCCGGCCTGTATTCGACCGGGCGCATCCTGCATTCGATGGCCGTAGCCGGGTCCGCTCCCAAGTTCGCGGCACGGATGAACAAGTCGGGCGTCCCCTACGGCGGCATCGCACTGACTGCGGTGGTGGCGCTGGCGGGCGTCGGGCTCAATGCCGCTGTGCCCGCCCAGGCCTTCGAGATCGTCTTGAACCTTGCAGCTCTCGGTATCATCAGCGCATGGGCCGTGATCATCCTCTGTCAGCTGAAGCTGTGGTCGCTCTCGCGCACAGGACAGATCGAGCGGCCGAAGTTCCGAATGCTCGGCGCGCCCTACACCGGCATCGCAACACTCGGATTTCTGCTGGCAGTGCTTGTTCTGATGGCGTTCGACAAGCCGGTCGGCACCTGGACCATCGCCTCGATCCTGATCATCGCGCCTCTTCTGGTGGGTGGTTGGTTCCTGTGCCGCAGTCGTATTCGTGCGCTGGCCGAAGAACGAGAGGTATGACAGCTTGTCTTACATTGCCCTGCTGACAACAGGCGGAACCATTGCCAGCATCCGCGACGAGAACGGCATCAGTCGGCCTGGTCCCGGTGGACTCGGACTCGATGTCGCGTCCGAGGTGACGGTTCGCCACCTGATGTCCAAGGACAGTTCGACGTTCGACTTCGGCGACATGGACCGGATTGCCGACGCCGTCGCCGAAGCACTCGTCGACGATGCGTGTCAGGGCGTCGTCGTGCTGCACGGCACCGACACCATGGAGGAATCAGCGCTGCTCGTCGACCTGTTCCACGACGACCCTCGACCGGTGGTGTTCACCGGTGCTCAGCGCACGTCCGATCACGAAGCTCCGGACGGTCCCGTCAACGTGGCTGCCGCACTGGAACTGGTTCTCGACGACGCGAATCGAGGGCGCGGTGTTCTCGTCGTGTTCGGCGGACGTGCACTGCCCGCACGCGGTCTGTCGAAGTGGCACACAACCGATCTCGATGCGTTCGTCAGCTCGGCGGAACCACGCGTGGTCGTTCCGAGAGTCGACCTGTCAGGGGTGCGGGTCGACATCGTGGCCCTGTATCCGGGGGCCGATGCGGTAGCGATCGAGGCGTTCGTCGCGGCGGGCACCGACGGAATCGTCCTGGAAGCAACAGGTTCCGGGAACACCAACGCGCAGGTCGTCGACGCCGTGAAATCCTGCAGTGTTCCGGTCGTGGTCACGACGCGCGTGCCGGTCGGCGCCATCGAGCCCACGTACGGCGGTGGTGGAGGAGGGGCAGACCTCGTCGACGCCGGGGCGGTGTTCTCGCCGCTGTTGCGGGCGGGTCAGGCCCGGGTGTTGCTCGCTGTGCAGATCGCGTCGGGGAGATCGTAGGCTGGCAGCTACAGTTCTGTGTCGCCCCAGCTCGCGACCGTGATCTCGTCCCCGACGGTCACCGTCCCGCCGCGGAGGACCGTGAACTTCGACCCGAACGCGACGCCCTTCTGTCGTGCCGTGCGGTACGTCGCCAGTGTCGCCAGCGGTTCGCGCCCGTCGCGGCGGCCGAGGCTCTGATCGACGGTGGTGACCGGGCACCGGATCGCAAGTTTGGTGTAGGTGAGCTCGGTGTCGCCGATCGTGATGCCGCGCACCAGGTCCTCGGTGTGCGGCGAATCCCAGCCGTCGACGACGATGTTCGGACGAAACCGATTCATCGGCAACGCAGTGTCCAGTCGTGCATTGAGCCCGTCCAAGGTGGACGTCGACAGCATGTGGACTGCCGAACTGTCCGCGAATCCAGCTGTCCCCGGCGCTATTCCGTCCGTGACTCGGCGGAAGTCCTCGGGTACTGCGACGAGACGTGACTTCTCGCCGATCACCTCGCTCAGAAACGACGCAACGTCCTCGCCTTGATCTATGCCGCGGAACGGACGGCCGAACATCGTTACCTCGCACGCCGAGGACGCCTTGTCGATCGGGCAGGTCACCGAGCCGACATCCGGGTGGAGGAGCGTCAATCGGTCGTCGTCGATCGTTGGGTGAATCAGGGCCAACATCGGATCGCGTCGTTGACTGCGGAACGACAGATCCTCGTCGACGATCATGAATTCACGGTCGTGCTCGATACCGCGGAACGTCATGCGCGCGGACCGAAGCGAATTGCCCGCGCAGCCCTTGACCGGGTAGCAGACCAACTCGGATACCGTCGCATTCACAGCGACGAGGATACTGGGGTCATGACACGTGCTCTTCTGCTAGTCGATGTCCAGAACGATTTCACCGAAGGTGGTGCGCTCGGTGTCGTGGGTGGTGCCGAGGTCGCGCGGCGAATCAGCGGGCTTCTGGCAAGCGAAGGAGACGCGTACGACGTCATCGTCGCGTCACGGGATTGGCACGATGCCGACAGCCACAACGGTGGCCACTTCGCGACCGACGAGCCGCCCAACTTCACCTCCACCTGGCCCGTCCACTGCGTTGCGGGCACCACGGGTGCCGAGTACCACCCGGACCTGGCCCTCGGTTCGGTGGACGTACACGTGTTCAAAGGGCAGGGAAAGCCGTCGTATTCGGCGTTCGAAGGTTCGACGGACGACGGACTGCCACTTCGTGAGGTACTGGCGAGCAACGAGGTGACCAACATCGACATTGCCGGGATCGCCACCGACTACTGCGTCCGGGCGTCGGCGCTCGATGCGATCGCCGCCGGACTGAAGGTGCGAATCCTGACGGGCTTCGTCGCGGGGGTGGCGCCTGGGACATCGAACGCGGCCTTGAACGAACTGTCCGACGCTGGGGCAGAGCTCTCCTAGTCGGAGTCGATCGTCGTCGTGATCGAGGTGACCGACGGCGCAGCGGGGGTGCTGCCGAATCCGAAGGTCACCGGGGGAGTGACGGGCGTCAGGTGACCGAGGTCTTCGGCGCGCCACGACGCCTCGGCGGCGGTGATCTTGTGCTGCTGTCGCGCCCCGTAGGACTCGCGTCTGCCGTTGCCCGCGCTGCCACGGGTGCGCACGCCGCGCAGGACCACGCGGGCTATCGGGTCGGAGATACGGCAGAACCACGGTGCTGTCGACACCGTGTTCGGGACCAGATGAAGGAGCCGACCGAGTGCGGTCGGCCCGCCAGTGGTCACCGATACCCGAAGGTCGTCGGCAGCGAGTTCGACGTG
>NZ_LVCV01000592.1 GCF_001647195.1 Rhodococcus sp. EPR-157
GAGCAGGAGCCGATGGCCGTCGGTGAACTGGACCATCACGTCGGTGAACTCGCCGAGCGGTGAGTTCGTCCAGTGCCCGATCACGATGCGCACACCCGAGTCGGTGCCTATACCGAATATCTCGCCGTGAAACCGTGACCTTCCCATCTCACCGACTGTAGCCACAGCAGCGCCCCGGTCGGTGCATGATGGTTTTCATGGCGTCTTTGCAACCCACGATCTTCGTCCTGTTCGGCGCAACCGGTGACCTCGCCAAGCGGATGGTCCTGCCGTCGTTCTACCAACTCCACGTCGAGGGCCTGCTGCCCGAGAAATGGTTGCTCATCGGAAACGGTCGTCACGACACCCCGGACGAGGAGTTCCGCGATCACGTCCACGATGCGCTGAAGGAGTTCGGTTCCGACCTCGACAGCAAGGACTGGGACGAGTTCTCCCAGCGCGTCCGATTCGCGGGCAACGGCTTCACCGTCGACGATCCGGGCCGGCTTCCAGAGGTAGTGGAGGCCGGGCGCAAAGACATAGGTGACGACGCGCAGCTCGTGCACTACATCGCGCTGCCGCCGAGCGCGTTCGAGGACTACACCGCGGCACTCGGCGCGCATGGTCTGGCAGAGGGCGCGCGGGTGGTCTACGAGAAGCCGTTCGGCACGTCGCAGGAGGCGTTCAAGCAGCTGGACAAAGCCGTGCACTCGGTGCTGGACGAGAAACAGATCTACCGGATCGACCACTTCCTGGGCAAAGAAGCCACGCAAAATCTCCATGTACTGCGGTTCGCCAACGGGATGATCGACGGAATCTGGAATTCCGACCACGTCGCGCAGGTGCAGATCGACGTGCCGGAAACCTTGAACATCGACGATCGAGCGGAGTTCTACGACAGCACCGGCGCCGTGTTGGACATGCTCGTCACGCATTTGTTCCAGGTCGCTGCGGAGATCGCGATGGAGCCTCCGGCGTCGTTGCGGGCCGACGACCTTCAGTCTGCGCGGGAGTCGGTCATCGGATGTTTCCGGCCGATCGACACGTCCGAGGTGGTCCTCGGGCAGTACGACGGATACCGGGACGTCGAGGGCGTCGCCGTCGATTCGACGGTCGACACTTTCGTCGCCGCGAAGTTGTGGGTCGACACCGATCGCTGGCGCGGGGTGCCGTTCCTGCTGCGGACCGGAAAGATGTTGGGAGTCAGCGCACAACGAGTATCGCTCGTGTTCCGTCAGCCTGCCAACAGTCCGCTGACCGATCTTCCGCACGACGGCGCGGTGCTGTCGTTCGATCTGTCCGGCAACGGTGCCATCGACATGGCGATGACGGTGAAGGAGCCGGGGCCGGATTTCGATCTGTCGGTCGGGCATCTGTCCCTGCCGCTACCGGAGGTTCCGGACGCCGAGCCGCTGTCCCCGTATTCGCGGCTGATTCTCGATGTACTGAACGGGGATCGTTCTTTGTTCACGAGACCGGACGGGCTGGCTCACGTGTGGGAGGTTGCGGCACCGCTGCTGAACAACCCGCCCGCGATCAAGCAGTACGCGGGCGGGTCCATGGGGCCGAAGGAGTCCGAGCAGCTCGCGTCGCCGTGCGGTTGGTTGGTGCGCTGAGCGGGATTACCAGCGCGCAGCGGCGGTGAAGATGTGCAACGGATCGACCGCGGCACGGATGTCGTCCAGACGATCCTGGGTCGGGGCGTCCCACCCTGCACGGACCCGGTCTGCGGGCGTGCCGGTCGCGGCACCTGCCATGTTCATGAATGCGCCGCAGCTCCACGGCTCGAAGCGGTCCACGAAGCGCTCGAGGACTCCGGGCACGATGTCCGCGATCGGCGGGATCAACATCCCGACCGCGAGCAGACTGAAGGCCGCAGCCCGTCCACCCACTGCATTCGGCAGGGCTGGTTCACGGCGCAGCGCGCCGCCCATCGCGCGCAGCTCGACCACGGCCACCGGCATCTCGGCGGCATCGAGGAGGATCTCGAGTCCGTCGTCGGTGAGCTCGTTCAACAAGATTCCGCGTTCCATGACCGGCATCGGGTCGGCGGGGTCCATGTGCACGGAGGCGATCGCCGTGAACGGAATCTCGGAGACGGTGTCGAGGATCGGCACGGCCAGTCCGCGCATCGGCGCGAGCAACGCGTACCCGTCCTCGGAGCAGCTGACGTGCGTGAGCCGCAGATGCAACACGGTGCGGCCTCGGAGTGGTTCGGGAAGCTCGGGGGTAGGCGGAAGATGCAGGATGGCTACCGAGGTCGACACCGACTCGGGAAGCGTCGGGACCCACAGACTCCAGGCTCGGAGTACCGCTCGGGCGTCGGCGATGTCGTAGAAGATGCCCCCGCCGAGCACCGTCTGGATCGGAAACAGGTCGACCACGCTCTCGGTGACGATTCCGAACGCCGCGCCACCGCCGCGTAACGCCCAGAACAAGTCGGTGTTCCGGTGTTCGTCGGCGCGACGTACGACGCCGTCGGCGGTCACGACCTCGATGCTGCGGACGTGGTCGGCGGCGAACCCGTAGGTTCGCCCGACTGGGCTCAGCCCGCCGCCGAGGGTATATCCGACGGCGCCGACAGCAGTCGCCGAGCCTGCCAGCGCGGCGAGTCCATAGGGTGCCGCAGCGTCGAGCACCTGCTGCCACACGACGCCGGCGCCGATCGTGGCTGTTCGCCCGTGGTGGTCGAGGGCTAGCGTCGTCAATGCGCGTGTGCAGATCAGAACGGCGTCAGGACCTGCGGCAATCGCGCCGTGGCCGGTGCATTTGACCGCAATCTTCAGGCCCGCTGCGGCCGCAACGCGCACGGCTGCGGCGACATCGGCGGCGTCCGCGGCCACCACGACGGCTGCGGGACGATGCTCGACTGCAACGTTGAATCCGGTGACCTCGACGATGTACTCGGCAGATCCCGGCGCCAGGACGGCTCCGCGGGTGGCGGCGTCGAGGTCCGTCAGCAGTGTGGTGCTCGCGGTGGTGGTCATCAAAGTTGTCCTCGTGTGGTCGGTGACGTGTCGATGAAAACAAGACCATCCGCCGATTGGAGTTCACTTGGAGAACTCTTGCAGCCGCTAGGGGCCGTCGACCCAACCCGGATCCACCAGTGCTTCCCGGGTGGAGGCGATGAGCTCATGTCCCGCCGCAGCGTGCTCTGCGGCGGAGTCGAGGCCGAGCGCCGCTGCGGTGGCGGCGAGCGCGGCGTCGACGGGTCCGCAGTACAGAGATCCGCTGTCGACTCCCGCGAATGTGCCGGTGTAGGGCAGCAACTCGTCGTAGCACTGTCTGCACACGTCGAAATCGCCCAGCGCGACCGCGGCATGTGCGCGCAGCGCAGTCATCCCTCGCCAGTAGTAGTCGCGTTGGTACGGCTCTGTCTCCACCCAGATCTCGCGTGCCCGGTCGAGGTCCCCGGTTCGGGCGAGCGCGAGTACCCACGCATTGCGGACGCGGACCGGGAGGTCACGGTCCAACGACGGCAGATCTCGGAGTATCTCGTCGTAGTCATCTGTCGCAATCGCGGTGGCCAAGCGGCCGATGTGTCGTATCTCGAACCCGTTCGAGGACCCCTGCTCGTCCATGTACGTTGCGACGGCGTCGTACCTGGCCCGAGCAGATTCGAACCGGCCCGCGAGCACGTCGACGAGCCCGCCGAAGATGCTCAGCACTCCGAGCAGCTGAGTCAGTTCGGTGCCGCTCGCGAAGCGCACGGCTTCCTTGACGTGGGCGCGCGCACCGAAAAGATCGACGACGGAGTTGCACGCCAGAAACAGTTGGAAGTGAGCGAGGGCCTGATAGTCGGCGAATCCGTGTTCGGTCGCCACGGACAGCAGCTGACGGGCTCGCAGCACTCGATCATCGTCGTGATCCGGCCCGAATGCGATGTAGCCGAAAGCGTTGAGCGCCATACACAGTACTTCCGGATCGTCGGTCGTCTCGGCGAGAGCGACGGCCTCGCTCGCTTGTGCACTTGCGGTCGCCGAATCGAGACCCTCCACTTCGAAGACCGACGTCACCAGCAGGAGGGCGCGATCCCGTGCGGTTGCCTCGGGATCGGCCAGCAGATCACGAAGCGGTGCGAGCACCCGTTCGTCCGCGACTCCGCCGCGGATGTGCCAGATCACCGGCGCTCGCCACGACGTCACCGCGTCGAGGAGCGCACGCCGATCACCGAGGCGCACGGCGATATCGATAGCCTCGGCGCGGCGTGCCCGGGCCTCGACGGTGTTGGCCGCGCGTGCCAGTGATGCGACGAGAGGGATCAGGAGCTCGAGTCGTTCGGTGTCGGTGTCGCCCGGTGCCAGGTCGAGCGTAGTCACCGCAGAAAGCCACAGTGCCAGAGCGTCTTTGTGTGATCCGTAGGCTTCGGCATGACGGGCCGCGGCGACGACGACGCGGGCATATACTCGTGCCGTCGTCGGTGTTGCGCCGAGTGCTGCGTGGTGGGCATGCGCGGCCAGGTCGTCGGGCAGGCGCTGGTGGAGGACCTCGTACGCATGGGCGTGAGCCCGACGGCGGCGCAGCTGCGGGAGATCGAAATACAGAGTGTCGCGGACCAGCGCATGGGTGAAGTGCACGCGGTCGGTCGCCGGTTC
This sequence comes from Rhodococcus sp. EPR-157, assembly GCF_001647195.1. Lineage (GTDB taxonomy): Bacteria > Actinomycetota > Actinomycetes > Mycobacteriales > Mycobacteriaceae > Rhodococcoides. The sequence goes on from NZ_LVCV01000592.1 coordinate 4,575, forward strand.
CGTCAACAACCCCGCCAGCACGGCAGGTTCGAGATCGTCGAGCAACTGATCCTCGTCGCTGTTCGTCATCACCAGCAACGTGTCAAGGTCGGACCCTCGACCTAGAACCGACAGTCGTCGCAGTGTGGACAGCGTACGCTCCGGGAGCCGAGAGAATCTGCGGCGCAACACATCGCCGATTCCGGTCGGAACCGTCTCTTGTGCGGCACGAGTTCCTTCGGACGCGATGAGGCGAGCCAGCTCGCGAACGAAGAGAGGGTTGCCACCGGTTCGTTCCTCGATGAGATCGAGAGTTGCACCAGTGATCCGATCGAGTCCGAAACTGTGTGCGACAGCGGCTATGTGGTCCCGGCCGAGTCCTTCGAGTTCGAGCCGCGACGCGGGCACGTCGACCAACGTCGCCCACGCGGACATCAGATCCTCGGTGATCTCCGAGCGACGATAGGTCGCGACGACGAACAGACGTTCGGTGTGTGCTCGGACGGCGAGCTGCCGAAGAATCGACACAGTGAGTGCGTCGGCTCGGTGTATGTCGTCGAGCACGATCGCAGTCGGTGTCAGTCGTGCAACGGATTCGAGGTAGTCGGCAACCCACTTGCCCAGCCAGAACGGCTGCACCGCACCGAGGACAGGTTGATCGTCGTCGGGCAGGATCGGCGCCAGCCGTTCACGCATGGCCGCGTCCATGCCCGCGGTCGCGGACAGTTCCGTCAGGACCTCCGACCACGCCCATGCTGGTGGTGCGCCGTCGATCTCCAGGGATCGACCCCACGCGACGTTCCATCCGCGTTCGACGAGTGATGCGGTGAGCATCGTGGCGAGCGTGCTCTTTCCGTCTCCAGCTTCGCCGCCGATCCACGCCAGACGCAGGCCCGATGTGGAGGCGGCCTCGGCGTCGGCGAGTAGCTTCCGGAGTTCCTCGGGTCTGCCGTTTGAGGTTGGTGCCGCGGCGACAACAGTGGAGTGTGCGCGAGGTTTCGGTTGTGCCGCAACGATTGTCGTCGGAACCGTGTGGGCGAGAATATCGGATTCCAGGGTCCGTAGCGCCGGGCTCGGATCGACACCCATCTCCTCGGCGAGGTAGTCGCGGGAGCGGCGCAACACGCTCAGCGCGTCGGCCTGCCTTCCGCTGTAGTAGAGCGCCGTGGCCAACAGTCGTACCGACTCCTCGCGATCGGGTGCCTCGCGGACGACGGCCTCGAGGTCGGCACTGGCCGCCGCGAATCGTCCGGCTCTCATGAGACCCTCGGTATGTCGTTCCACCGCGCCTCGGCGCAGGTCCTCGAGTCGAGTGATCTCGTTTCTTGCCCAGGGGCTGTCCGCGACCTCGCTGTACGGGCCATCGACCCAGAGCTGAATCGCGGACTCGTCGGCGCCGGTGTCGAGAAGGTGTTCGAAGTTCCAGACGTCGACGGACTCGTCGGGCAGATTCAATGCATATCCGGGAGGCGCGCTGACCAGTACGGACGCCGGTGTGCGCGGCGGCCGGTTCGGTTCCAGCGCGCGACGGAGATTCGACACGTGCACCTGCAGCGCACCGAGCGCGCGCGGTGGCGGATCGCCGGCCCACAGATCCTCGATCAGTAGGTCGGTGCTCACCACCCTGGGACCCGCCGCGACCAGCCTCGCCAGAACTGCGCGCTGGCCGCGACTACCGAGGTTGACGCGCTGGCCGTCGATCTGGGCGCGTGTGCTCCCGAATACGTTGATCGACACCGACGGGCTGGTCATGGTGGACGTGAGGGTATCGAATCCAACTCACGTCCGCCCGGTCGACCGGTTCAGCGCAGGGTTTGTTCAACGCAGGGGCATCAGCATCCAGGCGGCGAGGTAGACGAGTGCCAGCGTGCCGCCCGTGACGAAGACGCCGATGACGGTGAGGACTCGGACGAGGTTCGGGTCGATCCCGAAGTACTCGCCTACGCCGCCGCAGACACCGGCGATCATCTTATGCTTGTCGGAGCGTACGAATTCTTTGGGAGGGTTCGTGTATGTCATGGGAAGAAGTCTGCGCGTCGCACGGGGTCCGGCACATCGGGAAGAACCCCTATCTTCGACCCTGAGGTTTCCGAAGTGCCGCGAGCGTTCGAGCGTCTGGCGTTCATCGAACCGTCACCGTTTCGTTCCCGCTCACGGCTAGCTTTTCGCACTATGACTCTAGATTTCAGCGCGATCGGCGATATCGCCACTGCCGTCGACCTTGCGGACACCTCGGGATTCACCGTCGACGACAACGACGACGACGATCCCATCCTGCTGACCGCTCCCGACGGACGAGTCGTCGATACCTGGCGCGAAGACTATCCCTACGAAGAGCGGATGACGCGCGCAGAGTACGACATGGAGAAGCGGCTGCTGCAGATCGAGCTGCTCAAACTCCAGATGTGGATCAAGGACACCGGCCGACGCCACGTGATGGTGTTCGAAGGTCGCGACGCTGCGGGCAAGGGCGGAACGATCAAGCGCTTCATGGAGCACATGAATCCGCGCGGAGCTCGCGTCGTAGCCCTGGAGAAGCCGTCGGCTCGTGAATCCACGGAGTGGTATTTCCAGCGCTACATCCAGCACCTGCCCGCAGCCGGCGAGATCGTGATGTTCGACCGCTCCTGGTACAACCGCGCAGGCGTGGAACGTGTCATGGGGTTCTGCGACGAGGACCAGCACGCGCGGTTCGTCCGTCAGGCACCCCTGTTCGAGCAGATGCTCGTCGACGACGGCGTGAGTCTCACCAAGTTCTGGTTCTCGGTGTCCCAGCTCGAGCAGCGGACCAGGTTCGCGATCCGCCAGGTCGATCCGGTTCGGCAATGGAAGCTCTCGCCGATGGATCTGGCCTCCCTCGACAAGTGGGACGCGTACACAGCGGCGAAGGAGGAGAGCTTCCGAGCTACCGATACCGACGTCGCTCCGTGGACGATCGTCAAGAGCAACGACAAGAAGCGCGCCCGAATCAACGCGATGCGGTTCATTCTCAACAAATACGACTACGCGAACAAGGACCCTGAAATCGTCGGAGAAACCGACCCATTGCTCGTCGGGCGAGCCCGCGACGTGATCGGCGAGTGATTCGCGCATTACTCGCGAGTATTCGAACGGCTACGCCCCTACCGCGTTAACCAGGACTGATACCTGAATTAACGGGGGCATCCCCGCCTGCGCCCATTAATGCGGTAAGAACGTATATGGGTCGTGATCGATCGGCTCGTTTCCAATAGAGGAGTGCTCATGGGTTCTGCAGAAATGTTCATCAACGACATCATCAGCGGCGTGTACGACGGCGTCATCGATGTCATCTCCGGCCGCATCGTCGACCTGCTGTTCTCGGGCAGCGCAGCCTGATTCAGCAGACCATACGCGGCGTCGGGGGCCGCGGTGGTCGAAAATTACCGCCTGAAACAAGTTTCCGGTTTATCGACGAATTACGTGCATTCGGACTTTTATCGTCGATTCGTAGTCAATTCGCTGGTGGGTTGGTACTAATACATCGGGCAGCGGGAGCTTTTCGTAAATTCGCTGGCCAGGTAGCCCAACCTCGAATTGAAGGAGTTTCACAGATGTCCATCAAGCCCTCGAACAAGATCGAACTTTCAGACCTCCTCAGCCTCCTCACACTGCTGTCGGGCAGCTCCGACTCGGGTTCGAGCGAGACGAGTGCCTCGGCTTCCTTGTTCTGAGCGTGTAGCTCGAACACCCTCTTCGGCGAACGCCGATCGAGACCGCTACCGGGGTCTCGGTCGGCGTTCTTCGTATGCAAGTGTTGCCGAGTGCAGACCGTGCCGATCCAGATGCCCGACGGCTCGACCGTCCCAGTGAATCTGTTCGAATCCTCAGCGCCACGTTCCGACTTGCCGGTGATCGTGGTTCTTCCAGGTCTCGGCATTCCAAGTGGCTACTACGTTCTCTTCGCCCAGGCGCTGACCGAGCGCGGATTCCATGTGGCCACCGCGGACCTCAGAGGGCAGGGAGACAGCCGACCCAAGCCGAGCGGAGCGAGCAAGTACGGATATCAGGAACTGGTCTCGGTCGACTTCCCTGCCATTTTCGAGGTGGTCAGGGAGCGGTTTCCCGACGCCACCCCATTCGCTCTCGGTCACAGCATGGGCGGCCAGCTCGCATCGCTGTATGCCGCCCGCATTCGCGGTCGCCTCGGCGGTCTGATCCTCGTCGCGTCCGGTTCGCCGTACCATCGCGGTTTCGGTGTCGCGCGCGGCGCGTCCCTGTTCGTCGGCGCTGCCGCAATGTCGTTGACCAGTAGTATCGCCGGCTTCTGGCCCGGTGACCGTATCGACATCGGCGGCTTCGGCCGCCAGTCGAAAGTGCTGATCGACGACTGGTCCCGCTTCGCCCGATCAGGCAAGATCGAACCGGCAGGGGCGGACATCGACTACGAGGAACGCATCGCGCGTCTGACCTTGCCGATTCTCGCTGTCACGCTCGCCGGCGACGATCTCGCGCCCCGCAGCTCCATGACGAACCTGTTGGCCAAGTTCCCGAACGCGGACGTCACCACGCGACACCTCGAGTCGCCACGTGGTCACAACGAGTGGATCAGGCAGTCGTCGACGGTCGTCGACGAGATCGAGGCGTGGTTCAACCGGTGACTTCCGGGCGGGTCAACGACCTCCACAGGAACTGGTAGGCCAGCGTCGTCTTGAAGGCCAACTGCGCGTTGTCGGCGGCTCCGCCGTGCCCACCCTCGATGTTCTCGAAGTAGCTGACGTCCTGCCCGACTTCTTCGAGCCTGGCCGCCATCTTGCGGGCGTGACCGGGGTGCACCCGGTCGTCACGCGTGGAGGTAGCAATGAGAATCGGTGGGTACTGTCTCTCGCTCGCGGGGACGACGTTCTGATACG
>NZ_LVCV01000593.1 GCF_001647195.1 Rhodococcus sp. EPR-157
CAGCTCGGGGTACTTCGTCACCATTATCCCCATCAGCAGACCGCCGTTGCTGCCGCCTTGCGCGCCCAACTGCTCGGGCGTCGTGATCCCGCGGTCGACGAGGTCGCGCGCGACGGCAGCGAAGTCCTCGTGCACCCGGTGTCGTCCGGCGCGCAGAACCTGGGTGTGCCAGTCAGGCCCGTACTCACCGCCTCCGCGAATGTTCGCCACGACGTAGGTGCCGCCGCGTTCCAGCCACGCGAGCCCGATCGAACCGCTGTACGACGGCGTCATCGAGATCTCGAATCCGCCGTAGCCGTACAGCAACGTCGGGCCCGGCTCGGCATCTTCTGTGCGCACCACGAAGTAGGGGATCTCGG
>NZ_LVCV01000594.1 GCF_001647195.1 Rhodococcus sp. EPR-157
CGACGAGGGTGACGAGCAAGAGGTGGTTCTCGGTCCAGGCGTACTGGTGTAGCGAGCGATGGGCATCCGGGGTGAACAGCACCGTGATGTCTCGCTCGCCCGCCAGGAATGCGTCGAAATCGGTGGCGAGCAGTGCGCCGGACGGATACGTCATGTCGCCGATCGTCCACTCGGTCATCGTGCGTACCAGCAGCCACTGTTCGTGGACCGAGGTCGTCGCGTCGGTGGGGGTCTCGACGAGTGTCAACGCGTCGCCATCGAGCAGGTAGAACTCGGCGTTGTAGAAGTCGGTTGCACGTTGGACGAAGTCGCGTTCGAAGCCGGGAGTTCTGTCGTGCCACGCCGAGATCGAGATGTCGCTCGCTTCGCCCTCGAACACGACGGTCGCGTCGGCGAGCGGTGTGCCACGCGACCAACGTTTCGCGATCCGTGGGTAGCCCGAATCGGTCAGCGAGCCATCACCGAAATCGGTTCCGACATAGACGGAGTCGGAATCGATGTAGCCGATATCGGTCTTGGCCTCGGCGACATGGAAGCCGCCGTCGAGCGGATCTCGGAAAGACCGGGTCTGCAGATCGAACTCGCGTACGACGGTGGCGTCGGCTCCACCGCGCGACATGGTCACCAAGGCGATGTTCTGCGCGGGACGCAGTACCTGTGCGCCGCTCCACACCCAGTTCTCGCCCTCGGCTTCGGCGACGGCGTCGAGATCGAGCAGTACGTCCCATGCGGGTGAGGCCTTGCGGTACTCGTCCATCGTCGTCCGGCGCCACAGCCCACGCACATGGGTGGCGTCGCGCCAGAAGTTGTAGAGGTATTCACCTCGACGCCGCGAGTACGGAATTCGCGCATCCGTGTCGAGGACCTCCAGGATGCGCGATTCGACGGCGTCGAATTCGTCCCCGGCGAAGGCCTCCGTGGTGGCCGCATTTCGACTGCGGACCCAGTCGAGGGCCGTGTCGTCGGTGACCTGTTCGAGCCACAGATAGGGATCGCCGGAAATACTCATGCATTCTTTCTACTGCACGAGCTCGCGGGTACTGTCCCGAAGGATGACCGGCCATGCGCTGACGCTCGTACTCGTAGGTCTCGTGGTCATGGTGTGGCCGTGGTCGGTTCTACCCGCATTTCTCCTCGCAGCGACCGAGCGGGGCGCAGCGAAGTCGGCTGCGTACGCGGCCGGGTACGTCACTGCGCTCGCGGTCGTCATGGTCCTCGCCGCAACGCTGTTGCCGCCGGGGCCGCGCGCGAAATCGACCGGGCATCTCGTCGCGTGGATCGAACTCGTGATCGGGATCGCGCTTGCGTTGTTCGTCCTGGTCTTGTGGATCAGGCAACGCAGGCGGGAGGAAGTGACGCCCAAATGGCTTCGTGGGCTCGACCGCATCGGGTTCGTGGCGGCCTTCGTGCTGGGATTGTGGGTGCCGAACTACATGCTGGTCACCGTTGCGGTGGCCGAGCTGACCTTGCTGGAACTGCACGGTGTCGAAGCCGTCCTGGTGGCGGTGGTGTGGGTGGGCGTTGCCACGCTGGGAGTGGCGACACCGCTGCTGGTTCTGGCACGATCGGGTGCCGAAGCGGCGGCAGTGCAACAGTCCTGGCGAACCTGGCTGGTGACGCACAGTTCGGCGATCATCTACGTTGTTCTCGGATTGGTGTCGGTGGTACTCATCGTCAAGGGGGGAAGCGCGATATGAACCTGTGGGAACAACACGTCTGCCTGCCGCTGATCCAGACGGCCGACGTCGCGGAGCTGGCGAGGTTCCCGCTGGGTACCTACGTGTCCGTCAATGTCGGCTACTCGCCTCACTCGAAGTCCGACTCCACGGAACTGTGCGCCGATTTTCGTCGGAAAGCTCTTGCGGACAGTCGATTTCGGATGGTCGAGCAGGGTGAGGCCGAGGGCATGATCACGCTCGCATTCGACCTGGAGGATTCCCGTCCGATCGAAGGTGACCTCGACAACGTCCGTCACTTCTACGACCTCGGCGTCCGGTCGATGTTGCCCACGTACAACTACGCCAACGCGGCAGGATCCGGCTGCCTCGATGTCGACGACTCCGGCCTGACGTCCTACGGCCGCGATCTGGTTCAGGAGATGAACCGCACCGGAATGCTCGTCGACGGTTCGCATTGCTCCATCCGCACCGGTCTCGACATCGCATCGACGACCGAGCGGCCGATGATCTACAGCCATTCGAATTTTGCTGTGCTGTGGCGACATCCGCGAAACATCACCGACGAACAAGCCCTCGAATGCGCGAGGACTGGGGGAGTCGTCGGCATCAACGGCGTTGGAATCTTCCTCGGCGCGAACGGCCCGAACGACGGGCTTCGTCGAGTGCAGGCGATGGCCGATCACATCGAGTACGGCGTGGAGCTGCTCGGGATCGAGCACATCGGAATCGGCTCCGACTACTCGTTCGACGCCGAGGATTTCAACACCGAACTCGCGGCGAATCCCGAGGCGTTTTCCGACGAGTACACCCGCTACGGTCCGCTGCAGTGGGTCCCGCCCGAGGATGTCGTCACACTGCCGTCGGTGCTGCGTGAGCGAGGGTTCGACGAGGCCGCTGTTGCGGCTGTATACGGTGGGAACTTCCGACGCGTCGCGGCAGCTACCAGCCAGTAACTGGACCGTCTCGAGACAGGGATTCAGGACGGGACTATCCTGGTGAATCGTGACCTCACACTATGACGTCGTTGTCCTCGGAGCTGGTCCCGGTGGGTACGTCGCTGCTATCCGCGCGGCACAACTCGGACTGAGCACTGCCATCATCGAGAAGAAGTATTGGGGCGGTGTCTGCCTGAACGTCGGCTGCATCCCCTCGAAGGCACTTCTCCGAAACGCCGAGCTGGCGCACCTCTTCACCAAGGAGGCGAAGCTGTTCGGTATTTCCGGTGAAGCATCCTTCGACTTCGGTGCGGCTTTCGATCGCAGCCGCAAGGTTGCGGACGGCCGCGTCAAGGGAATCCACTTCTTGATGAAGAAGAACAAGATCCCCGAGTACGACGGCAAGGGCACGTTCACCGACGCCAACACCATCGAGGTGGAGCTCACCAAGGGCGGCACCGAGACGCTCACGTTCGACAACGCGATCATTGCGACCGGCAGCACCACCAAGCTGTTGCCCGGTACCGAACTGAGCAAGAACGTCGTCACGTACGAAGAGCAGATCATGACGAAGGATCTGCCGGGTTCGATCCTGATCGTCGGCGCAGGTGCCATCGGTATGGAGTTCGGCTACGTCCTCAAGAACTACGGAGTCGACGTCACCATCGTCGAGTTCCTCGATCGCGCGCTGCCCAACGAGGACGCCGACGTCTCGAAGGAAATCGAGAAGCAGTACAAGAAGCTGGGCGTCAAGATCATGACCGGCGCTGCCGTTCAGAGCATCGACGACGACGGCTCCAAGGTCACGGTCGCGATCAAGAACAACAAGTCGGGCGAGACCGAGACGGTCACCGTCGACAAGGTGATGCAGTCCGTCGGCTTCGCGCCCCGCGTCGAGGGCTTCGGCCTCGAGAAGACCGGCGTCGAGCTCACCGATCGCGGCGCCATCGGCATCACCAACACGATGCAGACCAACGTCCCGCACATCTACGCCATCGGCGACGTCACGGCCAAGCTCCAGCTCGCCCATGTGGCCGAGGCTCAGGGTGTCGTCGCCGCCGAAACCATCGGCGGCGCGGAGACCCTGCCGATCGACGACTACCGCATGATGCCTCGTGCGACTTTCTGCCAGCCGCAGGTCGCCAGCTTCGGACTCACCGAGCAACAGGCGAAAGACGAAGGCCGCGAGATCAAGGTCGCGAACTTCCCGTTCGCCGCCAACGGCAAGGCACACGGACTCGGCGACGCCACCGGCTTCGTCAAGCTGATCGCCGACGCCCAGTACGGTGAGCTCATCGGTGGCCACCTCATCGGACCCGACGTCTCCGAGTTGCTCCCGGAACTGACGCTCGCCCAGAAGTGGGACCTGACTGTCAACGAGTTGGCCCGCAACGTCCACACCCACCCGACGCTGTCGGAGGCTCTGCAGGAAGCCATCCACGGCCTCGCAGGGCACATGATCAACTTCTGATCTTTCAGATCGTTCGGCGGCGGCGACC
>NZ_LVCV01000595.1 GCF_001647195.1 Rhodococcus sp. EPR-157
GACCTGGCGTTTCTTCAATGCTGGTACTTTTCGCATGCCGCATCAGGGGAGCGGTCAAGGGGGTGAGTGGATTGGCATCGTCGACGGGGTTGACGCGTGTCTCGAGTGGGTTCGCCGGCGGCCTTCGTGCATTCGGGCAGACACTCGAATTGGGCGCGGCGGCCCTGATCCATCTCGTCCGCGACATCCTCTCGCTTCGCCATCCGTGGCGAGACACCGTCGAGCAAGCCTGGTTCGTCGTCACCGTCACCGTCGTTCCTGCAGTCCTGGTGTCGATTCCGTTCGGCATCATCGTGTCCGTCCAAGTCGGAAGCCTGACGGACCAAATCGGAGCGACGTCGATCGCCGGTGCCGCAGGCGGTCTCGGGGTGATCCGGCAGGGCGCGCCCATAGTTGCGGCCCTGTTGCTGGGCGGTGCAGCGGGGGCTGCCGTTGCTGCGGACCTCGGGGCGCGCACGATCAGGGAAGAGATCGATGCGATGCGCACCATGGGCATCGATCCGGTACGGCGACTTGTCGTTCCGCGGCTGGCGGCATTCATCGTGATCGCGCCGCTTCTGTGCGTCCTCATCATTTTCATGGGACTGGCCGCCGGCTACGCCATCAATATCGGCTTCCAGAGCGGAACACCGGGCAGCTACATCAGCTCGTTCGCCTCGTTCGCGTCGGTCGGCGACTTGATCGTCGCGCTGGCGAAGGCCGAGATATTCGGCATCATCGTCGTAGTCGTCGCGTGCGACAGGGGACTGAACGCTATGCACGGGCCGCGAGGGGTTGCCAACGCGGTCAACGCGGCGGTAGTGCTGGGAGTGGTGTCAGCGTTTGCGGTCAACGTCGTCATCACCCAGTTGGTGGCCATGTTCATGCCGCAGAGGCTGGGCTGAGATGGCCACACCGTCGACCTACACGGTTCATGGCACCGCCGGACTGACACGAGTCCTTCGTCGGGTCGGTCGAATACCGGGCAATGCACTGGAGATGCTCGGCCACCAGATCACGTTCTGTTTCGAAGTCCTCGTTGCGATCCCGCACACCGTTCGGTCCTACCAGCGACAGATGCTGCTGATCCTGAGCGACATCACCTGGGGCAACGGCAAGTTGATCGTCGGCGGCGGGACCGTGTCCGTGCTGGTCGTGTTGGGCGTCACCGTGGGCGCATCCGTCGGCATCGAAGGATTCAACACCCTGGGCATGGTCGGGATGGAACCGCTCACCGGCTTCGTGTCGGCCTACGCCAGCACCCGGGAACTTGCCCCGATGATCGCGGCGATCGGATTCGCGACTCAAGCCGGATGTCGAATGACGGCCGAGATCGGTGCAATGCGCATCTCCGAGGAGATCGACGCTCTGGAGGCCCAGGGGATTCAGTCGATTCCATTCGTCGTCACCACTCGGGTCGTCGCAGGGATCGTCACCATAGTGCCGCTCTATCTGTTGACCTTGATTCTGAGCTACGTCTCGTGCGCAGTGGTCGTACGCATAGTCGGCGGACAATCGTCGGGAACGTACGACCACTACTTCAGCGCATTCCTTCAACCCGTCGACGTGCTCTACTCGCTGTTCAAGGCCGCCGTTTTCGTCGTCACCGTCATCATCATCCACGGGTATCAGGGCTACTACGCGACAGGCGGACCCGAGGGGGTCGGTCGTGCTTCCGGTCGCGCTGTCCGAGCCAGCCTGGTCGCGGTGGTCGTGTTGGACACGGTCATGACGTTGGTGCTGTGGGGATTCGACTCGGGGATAAGGATTTCAGGGTAAGCGATGGCCGTGTTCGATGATCTGACCGGGCGTTCGGCCGGTCGCGGAACGCTCCGCCTGCGCGGTGTTGCGGTCGCTGCTGTCGCCGTCGTGCTCGCCTGCACTCTGACAGCGTATGCACGCGGAGTGTTCGAACCGACCTTCGACCTGACCATCGATGCCGCGTCGGTCGGTGACGGACTGACTCCTGGCGCCGAGGTCAAGTTTCGCGGGGTGTCGATCGGATCGGTAGTGCGGATCGAGACCGTCGGATTCGGACGGCAGCAAATCGACCTGGAGCTCGATCCGAGTCAATCGCGAGAACTTACCGACACCATGCAAGCCCAGTTTTCGTCGTCGAACGTCTTCGGTTCCACTGCAGTCGAATTGGTCTCGGATGGAAGTGGTCATCCGCTGTCGCAGAACTCCACTGTGACGATCTCGGATGACAATCGAGGAGCGACTGTGACCGGGGTGTTCCGGCGTGTCGCAGATCTGACCGAAGTCCTCGATTCGGACCAGGTGCAGAACTTGCTGGATGTACTTGCGGACACCTCGGTCGACGTGAGCCGAAACTTGAGGCCGTACTTCGATACTGCCCAGTTGCTCACCGAGCACCAGATCGATCCGTTGGCCTGGAAGTTGCATCGTGGCGCCGAGATCGGGGAGGGATTGAACAATCTGGTTCCGCCTGTGCTCGATCTCGTGATCGACATCTTGGACAAGAGCGCGTACGTCGAAGCGCAGACCGATCGGACGAGAACGTTGAACGCGATCAATGGGCTCAGCGACCAGCTGCTGATACCCATCGGAGATCTGCTGAAAACCGGCAACCCCCACCTCACGAAACTGCTGTCGACGGTTCTGGATCTCCTGGTTCCGATCACCGCTTCGCTCGGCACCCTGGCTCCGAGCTACGACAGGGTTCCCGAGGTGATCGACGGGATCGCCGACGCTTTTCCTCTGGTCGAGGGCAAGCCGCAGCTCCAGCTCGATCTGATCGTCCGAACGATGCCCAATCTCGCGGGTGCGGTGGCGTCGTACGAGGAGGCTCCACGATGATCAAAGTTGCAGCGCCACTTGCCAAATTGCTCGCCTTCGTCGCCGTCACCGCGGTATGTGCGGTGATCATCGTCGCCGCACTGCGCACGCCGGTAGCGGGGGCCACTTCGACATACGCCGCCGAGTTCGAGGACGCGTCCGGCTTGTACGTCGGTGACGATGTACGCATGTCCGGGGTGCAGATCGGCAAGGTCTCCTCGGTCGAGCTCGACGGTGGTCTCGCGCGGGTCGAGTTCAGCGTCGAGAATTCCAGGCCGGTGTTCGTGAGCACGCAGGCGGCGGTTCGCTACCAGAACCTACTCGGCCAGCGCTATCTCGAACTGGTACAGACGGATCGCGATCCCGGCGCGGTCATGGCAGCGGGAGCTACCATCGCACGCGAGCAGACGATCCCGTCGTTCGACATTTCGGCGTTGTTCAACGGATTCAAACCGATATTCGACACGCTCGACGCAGCTCAGCTCAATCAGTTCGCCGAGAACGTGTTGCGCATGGTCCAGGGCGACGGTAGTGGGCTGGGTCCCGTGCTGCGGGACGTCGACCGCATCACCCAGTTCGCCGTGCAACGCGAAGCCATCATCGGGCTTCTGATCGACAACCTCGGGCAAATTGCCGGGACGATCGGTGGAAAGTCGGCCGCGGTCGCCGATCTCATCGAGGAACTGACCGGGCTGGTATCGCGACTGAGCACCGAGATGACCGGAGTGCTGGGCGCGCTGGATCAGGCGAACTACGGGTTGGGGCCGTTGGTCGGGCTGGCGGAAGGACTTCGCGACGCGTACGACGAGGGATACATGCCCATCGATGGTTTACTGAGACGCCTGTTACCGCAGACGGAACAGGTCACCGAGATTCTGGCGCTGACGCCGGGGCTTCTCACCGGACTCAATCGAAGCATTCCGACTTCGGCGGCACAGACGTACTCGTGTAGTCGAGGACAGCAGGACATCCCGGGCATCGGACTCGTCGTTCTCGGTGGGCAGAAGTTGGTGCTGTGCCGATGAAGCGCAGAGGGGTACGTGACGAGCAGTCCGAGAACAAGACTCATCTCTTCTGGGGGTCCGTCGGCGTCGCGGTGGCCACCGTCCTGATGCTGGCAGCAGGTGCGGTCTACGCGATGCCGTTCGGGGAGCGCACCTACACGGCCAACTTCGCCACCGCCGCTGGCGTGAAGCCTGGTGACGAGATCAGAGTGGCGGGAATTCCAGTCGGATCGGTCCGATCGGTCGCGCTGGCAGGGGATCACGTCGACATCGAATTCGGTGTCGACCGCGAAGTCTTCGTCGGCGATGCCTCGACGATGACGGTGAAACTGCTGACGCCGATCGGCGGTCACTACATCCTCCTGAGCTCGATCGGGAACGAAGAACTCGGCTCGGCGGAGATTCCGCTCGAGCACACCGAGGTCCCCTTCGAACTCGCCGACGTCATCGAGACCTCGACGCCTCTCGTCCGCGACATCGATGGCACTACCTTGCGAGAAACCGTTGCCGAACTCGACACTGCTCTCGGGACTCAGCCGGAATCGACGCGGGCGATCGTCGACAACCTCTCGTCGTTGACGGACGTGATCGCGCAACGCACCGAACAGCTCGAACAAGGGCTTGTCGTGTCCGACGAATATGTCGGCGCGCTGTCGGACGACCGTGTGATGCTCACCGAGCTTGTCCGCCAACTCGGCACTCTCACCGAAGGATTCGGAAACAAGCGTGAGGAAGTTGTAGGTGCGTTCGACCTGCTGCACCGGCTCTTCCTGTTGTTCCACCGGCCCGTGATGGCATTCGAAGAGGGGCTGGAGCCGTCGATCGTCCAGCTGGAGGAGATCACGCAGAAGCTGTTCTCCAGGCTCGGAGAGTTCGACGGGGCGATCACCACCATGAAGCAGAGCTCGGAGAGCCTCGCCACGTTGCTCGGCGAGGGCAATGGTCCGGTGATCGACCAGTCGCAGAGCACGATTGCCGGTATCGACGTATGCGTACCGATGCCGGGAAGGGCGTGCTGATGCGCAGGACAGTGTTGCTCGGCGTGTCGATTCTCGGCATCGTTGCACTGACGGGGAGTGCGGCGTCGGCAAGTGGGGTGATCGACTTCTCCACTCGTACGTCGGCGGTCTGCGCGGAGTTCACCGATGCCGTCGGTCTGTACGAGGGAAATTCGGTGACGATGCTCGGGGTCGTCGTCGGCACGGTCGAGCGAATCGAGAGTTCGGGCGACTCCGTGGTGGTCACCATGGATGTCGACGACAGTGTTCGGCTGCCGGCCGACGTAGGGGCGGTCACCCTGTCGAGCTCGATCGTCACCGACCGTCACGTGGAATTCACCGAGCCGTACCGCGAAGGTCCAGAGCTCGATCGCACGAACTGTATCCCGTTGGACAGAACCAGAACTCCACTCGGAATCAGCGATACGCTCGACGCTGTCACGGAACTGGCGTCGGACCTTCTCGGCCCGGCGGACGCGACTGGCGCCCGTGAAGACATCCTCGGTGACACCCTTCGATCGGTCGACGGTTCGTTGCGGGGTTCGGGTGCACAGTTGAACGCTGCACTGAAGCAGTTGGCAGAGTTGGTCGGTGAGCCTGCAGACCGCGACACCACGGTTCGGCGACTGATCGACAATCTCGACGGCTTGATCGACACTTTCGCAGTGAGTTGGCCGGACGTGGCGAAACTTCTCGACAATCTCAAAGCCGGCATGATCACGCTGTCGGAGTTCACCCAAGCCTTCGGGGGCGCGGTGCTGCTGACGGTCGACTTCATTCCGCCACTCGTGCGCACCATCGCCAAGTACGACGACAAGGTCTACGCACTTGCCGACCAGTTGATCCCGGTCGTGGACGTAGCGCTCGGCAGAATCGGTGACATCAAGGACATCCTCGAACAGGTTCCCACCGTCAGCGACAACTTGACGACGATGTACGACAGCGATCTGCAGAGCGGCCGGTTGATCTACCACCCGCCACGATTCGAGATCGACACCAACTCGCCCAACGAGATCTGCGCCCTGTTGAACACGTATTCGCCGACGTGCTCGGCGAATCAGCAACGCGGGGACGTCATCGATGTCGGGCTCGTTCAACTCATCCTGGGATCGGCGGGGTGGCGATGAAGCGCGGCGTGTGCGCCGTGGGCTGCGTTTCGATGGTCATGACGCTGGTCGGGTGCGGTCTCGATCCGGTAGACCTACCGATTCCCGGTAGCTACGTCGCAGGTGAGAAGTACTCCGTGGAGATCGAGTTCGCCAGTGTTCTCAACCTTCCACGCAAAGCGAAGGTCGTCATCGACGGTGTCGACGCTGGGGTCCTCGAGAAGGTGGAACTCGTCGGCACGACGGCGGTCGCGACCGTCGATCTCTCCAGTGCAGTGCAGTTGCCGAAGGGCACCCAGGCCGAGCTCAGGCAGTCGACGATATTGGGCGAGAACTACATTGCGCTCCTGCCGCCCACTGAATCTGCCGACAGCGCTGATTCTTCCGGTACTGCTGAATCTTCCGGTACTGAAATGTCGACCGAGGCAGATTTTCTCGCCGACGGTGACGTGATACCGATCGAACGTACCGTGCCTGCGGACAACGTCGAAGATGTTCTTCGAGGGTTGTCGAACGTGGTGGCAGGAGGGCACTACGTGCAACTGCAGGAGGCAGTCGACAACTTCAACGCCGCTGTCCCACCGGATCCGGCAGTCCTGGACTCCGTGAACACCGCAGCGCGCGCAGCCCTGACGGACCTCGGCGACAACACCGACGAGATCGACCGGATTCTCGCGGCAGCGGAGGGGGTTTCGACGACGATCGTGGAGCGGCAGTCCGGTGTCGATCGAATACTCACCGTTGGCCCGTCTCGCGCATCGGGGTTGTCCGAGGTGCTGTTCAGCGTTGTCCACCTGATCTTCACCCTCGGCTACATGTCGCAGAACATCGGGGATGTGCTCGCTGAACCGTACGACGAGCTGCACGATGCCGTCGGCATCATCGCTCCAGCGCTCGTGACGATCGGCAGTGCGGATTCGACGGTCCCCATGAACGTGGAAAAGGTGAACAATCTGCTCCGCGACCGCCTGATCCCGTACTTTCAGTCGACTCCGAACATCGCACTTCGTTCGGTCTCGGTCGAGGGTGCGACGGCACGAGCGGACGACATGATCGAGATTCTGCGCGGGATCGGAATCGTCCGATGAGATCGTCCACAGTCCTCTCCCTCGTCGCGCTGCTGGTTCTCACGTTCGCCGGGGTCGCCTACTTGACTGTCGGCGTCCTCGATATGGATCCACGACGGACGAACAACCACGTGACCGTGAAGATGGAATCCTCGGGTGGGTTGATGCAGACCTCGCAAGTCACCTCGCGTGGTATGAAAATCGGTACAGTGCAAAAGATTTCGGTGACCCCGGACGGGTTGGACGTGTCGATCGCTCTCGACGCGAGCAAGGACGTCGCCGTCGACTCCGACGTGGTCGTCGCGAACCTGTCTGCTGCGGGGGAGCAGTACCTCGATATCCGTCCCCGTCACTCCGGTGGTCCCTACCTGCAGGACGGGGACGTGATCGAGAGCGCTCGAGTGACCGCCTCCGCTACCGTCAGCGAGACGTTGCAGTTGGGTGATGCACTTGCCGCGCAATTGGATACATCGGCACTGACAGGTCTGGCAGTCACGGCTTCGGAAGCCATCGACGGGCGCGACAGCGACATCGACACACTGGTGGAGACATTTCGCTTCCTGGCAGCGACTCTGCGGGACAAACGGACCCAGATCGAGAATCTGTACGACAATGCACAGCAGGTCGGGCGCAACGGCTACGGATACGGCCCGGTTCTGACCGACGCAGCGCCGTTCGTGGGACAGACCGGCGCGGGCGTGACCGGGTTGCTCGAGTCCTTCAACCAGTACTCCTATGTGGCGTCCGATGTGTGGGACGATCCCCTCGGGCCACTGGCCGTGCGAATCGACGGCTATCTCACTCCGCTCAACCCCGATCTCGCGCTGATAGCGACACTGCTGAAGCCGTACACCGCGCCGATCAAGCCCCTGCGTGTCGACGCTGGGTCGATTGTCGATATCTTGACCACCGTGTTTCCGCGGGGAGGACCCGCGAAGCTCTCCGTGGAGATACCGAACTGATGGGAGATGTCCGCATGACCGAGGTCGAGACAGAAACGACACACGATACCGATAGCGCGACGAGTACCGGTTCTTTTCGAGCTCGCTGGCTGCCGACCGGCATTGCAGTACTCGGAATCGTCTTGGCCGTGGTGTTCGGATTCCTGTGGCGTTCCGCCGCCGGAGAGCTCGCGGACTCGACCACCCGCGACCGCGATCGGCAGATTGCCGTGAACACGGCGACCGAGTACACCGAACGATCGTTGACCTACGACTACCGAAACCTCGACGCCTTCTTCGGCGGGGTCGACGAGGGTGCGTCGCAATCCCTGCAGGACAGGTACGACGGTGTCAGGGAGGCATTGACGGCTATCATGACCGAATCTCAGGTAGTCGCCTCGGGTGAAGTGCTCTCTGCTGCGGTTGATTCCGAATCCGGTGGCGAGTACAAGGTCACCGTGTTCGCGAAGCAGACCACGCACAATGTGCAGCAACCCGATGCCGGGGAGGTTCCGAACCTGCTGTCCCTCACCGTGACCAACCAAGGTGGGCAGTGGCTGGTCAGCGACTACGGGCCGAAGACCTGAGCCGCGCTCGACCTCGACGTGATCAGTTAGGTTTCCTCGCACTGACGAACTGGGCGAGCCCGCGGATCTCCTGTTCGATCTCGGTCATCGACGCTTGCTCGAACTTCGATGTGAACGTGTCTTTCTCGAACATCCGAACTCCCACCCTTTTGGATCCGACTCGCAACACCGTCTTCACCGGGGTGAACTTTCGTCCGTAGCTGGTCATGATCGCGATCCGGCCGCCCGGGCGCAGGACGCGAAGCATTTCTTCGACAACCACCAGCGGCTCGGGTATCAAGTACAGCGCCGCGTAGCAGCAGACTGCGTCGAACGTGTCGTCGGCGAACGGGAGGGCTTGCGCGTCACCTCGCGCGTACGCGGCATGCGAGCTTCTGTTGTCACGGACGGCACGCGCGATCATCTGCTCGGAGATGTCGAATCCCACAGCGACACCAGTGCCGGACAGGTGCGAGGCGAGGTGTTTGGTGAAGTTACCTGGGCCCGACGCGACGTCGAGAACGGTCATCTCGCCGGAGAGCCGCAGATCGATGACAGCCTTCTCCCGCTCGGCAGACATCGACAGGCCTCCTATGCCCATCATCGCAATACCCGCAGGCCGCCAGATCTTCTCGTATATCGAAGCGACCAGAGAATTGTTCATGGCGCGGCTCGCGGCCGTCGGGGACGGCGCGGGCGCACCGCCGAGCAGTTCGACATAGCCGCCGGAGATGTCTGCCGCCGCGCGAACTTCCGCGGGCTCGACGAGAGCCAGAGCGCGACGAAGGGCGGCGTCGGCGGTGGATCGGGGTTTGTCGTCGGCAGTGAGCGTAGGCGGCGGCGTGATCGAGTACGGGGGATTCCCTGTGCCCTGCAGACGGTAACGCCCCCAGAAGTCGATGTCACCGACGGTGACTGGA
>NZ_LVCV01000596.1 GCF_001647195.1 Rhodococcus sp. EPR-157
GACGCGGCCGTACCAGCGATAGCGGCCATCGATCGGCTGAGAATGCCCACGTAGGTCGACTCGTACGTCGAACTCGACCGGCTCGTCGAATGCCAGCGTCGCGGCGCCGTGGAAGTCGGGCTTACCGGCCAGGTCGCTCACAGAACTTCGTCTCCTTCGGTCGAAAACGCGGTGTGCAGGGGTTGGTCGGCATCGATGGTGACTCCCGCTATGACACAGGTGGATTCGACTATTCCCAGCATGAGTGCTGCGACGTACGAGGTGAAGGTCTCTGTCGTCATGACGGGCGCTCGCGCATCGGAGTCTCCCAGCCACCAATCCGTCGCCGACGCCACCGCCCCGAACGCGGAATAGGAGACCAGTTCGATCGCGGAACTGTTCTCTTGATCCGCGCCGGTAGCGTCAGCGAACACCTCGGCGAGCTTCCTGGCCGCAGCTCGCGCCGAGTCCAGTGCGGGATCGGGGCCTGCGCTCGATTCGTTGGTGCGCCGGTTGCCGGCCCGTCCGGCGAAGTGACTGTGCACGAGGAAGCGGAACAGGTTCGGTTGTTCGGACACGATGATTGCGTACTCGGATGTTCCGCGTTCGATGAGTGTGCTCACGGAATCCTCGAACAGGTTGGTCGCCAGCAGAATTCGGTTCCACAGCATCTCTCGGACGTGTTCGACTATGGCCGCGTACAGATCCGACTTGTCGGCGAAATGTCGGTAGAGCTTCGGCTTCGCCGCGCCGGCGGTACTGGCGATATCGCCCATGCTGACGTCGGGACCGTGGCTGTCGATAGCCGTCAACGCGGCGTCGACGAAGCTCTGCCGCACCGCTTGGCGGTGTTCGCGCCATCGCTCACTGCGAGCGTCCGGCTTGGGCGGACTCTCGTCAGGGTTGACACGTTCGGTGACCTCGACCACACTTGGATAGTACCCATTACCGGCGGTACTGGCTAACGGCGGTACTGGTAACTCGGGTCGGGTGTGCGGCGGCCCCGTCGAGCAGGAGAGGTCGGCAATGAGTCGGGTCAAGGTGGGGCGGTCGAATCTATCGACCGAGGACGAGGTGACGGTAGGGGCACGCACGGTAGGTCCGCGTGACCGAACTGCGCGACGGCTGCTGAAGTCGACGGCGAACAAGTTCTACGACGCCGAAGTCGATATCGATTGGGATGCTCCGCTTGCCGATGGCAAGAAGTGGTTGCCGGAACACAGGGTTTCGCTCTACGGGACGAAGCTGTGGGACAGGCTGACCGAGGAGCAGAAGGTCGAGCTCGGCAGGCACGAGATCGTGAGCATTCTGTCGTTCGGCATCTATGCGGAAGGGTTCCTCAGCACGAACCTCCTGCGTGTGTTCGGACGAGGTTCGATGTCCGATCATTCCATGTACTCGATCGCCGAGATAGGCGAAGAGTCGAGGCATTCCATCATGTTCGGCAAGCTCATCGAGAAGGCAGGGATCGAGCCGTACCTGCTGCCCAAGGGATCGCTGCTCTTCGTCAAACTCGGTCAGTTCCTGCCGATCGGGCCCGCTACGTTCGGCGCGACGCTCCTCATCGAGGAGGTACTCGACCGAGCGCAACGTGAGGCGCAGAACGACGAGGATATTCAGCCGCACCTTCGCCAGATGATGCGCATTCACGTGATCGAAGAATCCCGACACATCACGTATGCACGCGAGGAAATGGTGCGGATGATGCGGTCGACCAATCGAGTCAATCGGGCGCTTCATCGCCTCATTCTGGCTGTCATCGCGAACTTCACGTATCCAGTTCTCGTCAATCCCAAGGTGTATCGATCGGTGGGCATCAACCCGATTCGGGGCATCGTCACGGCGATGTCGAGCGGCACGTACAAGACCAACATGCAATTCGCGTCCGAGCCGATGATCCGATTCTTCGCCGACGCCGGTATGTGCGACGGGTTCGTGACCAAGCGCCTGTGGCGCATGACGCGCGCCATGCCGGACGATCTCGTCTGACGGGCACGGCGAGAGTGCACTACGACCCACACGTCGACATCGACTGGGAATCGCCCTGGCAAGAGAATATGTTCGCGATGCCACCGGAATCGGTGTCGCTGTACGGAACTCGACGTTGGAACGCGCTGTCCGCCGACCAGCGGCGCACGCTGGCCCTTCATGAGGCGGTCAGTCTGTGGAGTACCGTCGCGTACCTGTCGGCGATCCTGACCGGGAATCAACTCAGGCGAGCGGCCGAGGAAGGGTTGAACAGTCCTGCGTCCCGCGCGGCCCTCGAAGAGGTCGCAGGCGGTTCGCGGACCACCATCACCTTCGGACGGCTGATCCGCGCCACGTCGCTTCCGCCCTACAGGCCCCCTGTCGGGACGGCGACTGCCGTCAAACTTCTCAGCTTCCTGCCACTGGGGGCAGCGTCGCACGCTGCGACTCTGCTGGTGGAGGAGACCTTTGCGCGAGCGATGGTCGGTGCAGTCGCAGACGTCGCGGTGGAACCGCACGTCCGGCAGGCAGTGAAGATCCATGACTTGGACTGTGCAAGTAGGTTCCGGTTCGCGCGATCGGAAGTGATCTCGGCGCAGGGCAAGTCGAACCGAATCGTCAGGGCCTACAATCGACTCCTCTTGTCGATTCTCGCGAATGTGATTCTGCGGATCACCATTTCGCCTGCGGTCTATCGATCGGTCGGACTCTCGTCGACGAGGGGGCTGCTCGGGTCGAGAAAGAGGCGAGCCGACGCCAGGCGTCGGAACAGCGCTTCGGTCGTCGAGTTTCTGGATTCGGCGGGCATGCTCGACGGCGTGCTCACCGCACGGCTGTGGAAGTTCACCGGCGCGTTGCCGCAGGAGGAGAATTCATGACGGTCCACCGTACGAACACAGTGATCATCGGGACCGGATTCTCCGGACTGGGGATGGCCATGCAGCTGCTCGAGCGGGGACGTGAGGACTTCCTCGTGCTCGAGAAGGCGGACTCGATCGGCGGTACATGGCGCGACAACACCTATCCAGGGTGCGCGTGTGACGTTCCGTCGCATCTGTACTCGTACTCCTTCGAGCCCAATCCGAACTGGTCGCAGATGTGGTCCGGCCAGCCTGAGATTCTCGAGTACCTTCAGGGTCTTGTCGACAAGCACCAACTCGACCGACACATCAGGTTCGGTACGGAATGCACTGGGGGGTACTGGGACGAAGTCGAATCGCGCTGGCATGTCACGGTTGCCGGTGGCGACGAGTACATCGCACAGTTCCTGGTGTCGGGGATCGGTGCGCTGCACGTCCCGAGCACGCCGGTGCTCACGGGTATCGATTCGTTCGAGGGGGCAGCATTTCATTCGGCCCGCTGGGACCACGAGGTCGATCTTGCGGGCAAGAACGTGGCGGTGATCGGAACCGGCGCGAGTGCGGTGCAGTTGGTACCGACGATCGTCGATACCGTTGCCTCGCTGCAGTTGTACCAGCGTTCGCCTGCATGGGTGCTTCCGCGTTCCAACTTTGCGATCCCGGAACCCGTTCGTCACGCATTTTCGAAGCTGCCATTGCTGCGGAGACTGTTTCGCGACTCGATCTATTGGTCGGCCGAAGGAATGGCGTTCGGGTTGAACGGACACTCGAACCTGCTCCGGCCGATCGAGTCCGCCGCGCGCAGGTTCATAAGGCGAGAGGTGAAGGACCCCGAACTGCGCCGCAAGTTGACTCCTGACTACCGGATCGGATGCAAACGAATTCTCGGGTCGAACTCCTACTACTCGGCCTTGACTCGATCGAATGCCGAGGTCGTCACGGACGGCATTGCCGAGGTGCGGGCTGGATCGATCGTCAGCTCGGATGGGTCCGAACGAGATGTCGATGTGATCGTCTACGCCACCGGCTTCCACGTGACGGATGGTTTCGAGAGTGTGAATGTCGCAGGTGTCGGTGGAAAGAAGTTGGTTCCGCAGTGGAAAGCCCACGGAATACAGACGCACCTGGGCATCGCGGCCGCGGGCTACCCCAATGCGTTCTTTCTCCTCGGCCCCAACACCGGCCTCGGGCACAACTCGGTTGTATTCATGATCGAACAGCAGATCAAGTATGTGCTGCAAGCGATCGACTTCATCGACGCCAGTGTTGCCGAGGCGTTGACGGTCCGACAGAAGGTACAGAACGACTTCACCGCTGACATTCAGCGCAAGCTCGCCGTCGGGGTGTGGTCGACCGGTGGGTGTACAAGCTGGTACCTGGACTCGCAGGGCGTCAATCGGACGGTGTGGCCCGGCTTCACCTGGCAGTACTGGCTTCGAACCCGAAAGTTCGACCCCGCCGACTACGAAGTCGTGGTCCCACGCCGCCTCGGAGCGAACCCCGGGGCACACTCCGAGACGGAAGACGTGCTTGCATGAGAAATTTTGCCGACAAAGTTGCGGTCGTTACCGGCGCCGGCTCAGGAATCGGGCGCGCACTTGCTCTGAACCTCGCGGGTCGGGGCACCGCACTGGCCCTCTCCGACATCGACGGGCACGCACTGAAGGACACCGTCGAGCTGTGCAAGAACTCCGGCGTCCGAACACTGTCGTACGAGTTGGACGTCTCCGACAGGGCGGCCGTCTACGCGCACGCGGATGCGGTCGTCAGTGATTTCGGGCGGGTGAATCTGGTTGTCAACAATGCGGGTGTCGCGCTCGGGGCCGACGTCCTCGACATGACGTGGGACGACTTCGAGTGGGTCATGAACGTCGACTTCTGGGGTGTCGCCCACGGAACGAAGGCATTCCTGCCCGCATTGATCGAGTCCGGTGAGGGACACCTCGTCAACATCTCCAGTGTGTTCGGGTTGATGGGTGTTCCGGGCCAAAGCGCTTACAATTCCGCTAAATTCGCTGTCCGCGGGTTCACCGAGGCGTTGCGGCAGGAGATGAAGATCGCGAGGCATCCCGTCGGTGTGAGTTGTGTGCATCCGGGCGGAATCAAGACCAACATCGTCGCCAATGCACGGGGTATGGATGCACTCGGCGACCATGACGAGGTTGCTCGACGCTTCGAGCAGATCGCTCTGACAACCCCGACCAGAGCGGCCAAGGTAATCCTCGGCGGAGTCGAACGGAACAAGGCTCGCATCCTCATCGGTCCCGATGCCCGTGGCTTCGATCTGATTCCCCGCGTTGTCGGGCCGCGCTACCAGGACCTGCTGGCGCCGCTGCATCGGCTCGGGATCGAAGCGGGTAAGAGAACTGGCGTCATCAAGCACTAGTTGGCGTCATGATCTGTCTCGCCAGTCTTGTTCGATGCGACCGAGTTTCGTGACGGGCGGTTCTCCGTACATCCATTCGCGCGCAATCCGGTGCCAGTTGGCGGTGGCGTTCAGCTGCCCGAGGACTCCGAAGGTCATGAAATCTGCGCGACGAGAGAACAGGTGCTCCGGCGGCAGGGTCTGGCTCTTCATTCCGACGAACTGTGTGCCGCGCGGGTCCACTGCCAGCAACATCCCTTCGGACGCGAGAGACGGAGTGACGGTGAAGGTGTCGTCGACAAGATTCCATTCCGCTGCGGCATACGTGTAGTCCAGGCATTCGTCGGCGGTCACCCCGGCATCGGGCTCGACTATTCCACGGTCGATCATCGCCGCGAGCAAGTCCTCGCCGCGTCCTTCCGCCGCCGCGCGAAAGCACTCGAGTTCGAACTGCACGTGCTCGTGCAGCATGCGTTTGTAGAGTCCGAAGTCGACGAAGCCGACGCGTCCGTCCTCGCACAGTAGTACGTTGCCGGGGTGCGGATCGCCGCAGAACTCGTCGTGCCGGAACAGCGAACCGATGTAGAACCGGTAGATGATCTCGCCGACGCGGTTGCGCTCTTCGGCGGGCAGCGTTGCAATGTGCGAAAAGCTCTGGCCACGAATATATTCCGTGACCAGCACTCGTGGAGTGGACAGTTCGGCGATCGCGTCGGGAACTGCGATGAACGGATGCCCGGCAAACCGTCGGGCAAGTAGGTGTTGCGTGCGAGCCTCTTCCGCGTAGTCGAGTTCGCGCTCGAAGTTGATGCGGAGCTCTTCGATGAGATCCGTTGCCGTGATCGACGGGACGGTCGACCGCCAGAACTTGAGAAAGAGCGCGAGGTTCTTCATATCGGCTCTGATGGCCTTGTCCACGCCGGGATACTGCACCTTCACGGCCACTTCACGGCCGTCGGCAAGTCTCGCCCGGTACACCTGGCCGATCGACGCGGCCGCTATCGGTGTTGAGTCGAAAGAGGTGAAGGCGTCCTCGATGGTGCGTCCAAGATCCTCTTCGATGACCTGTCTCATCGATGCGAACGGAACCTGCGGAGCCTGATCACGCAGCGCCGCAAGCTTCGCCTGGAAGCGTTCACGGTGCTCGTCCGGGACCAATGCGAGGTCGAGTACGGAGAGCATCTGACCGAGCTTCATGGCGGCGCCCTTCATGCCCCCCAGGACGTTCACCAACTGGTCGGCAGCCTGAATGGACGCGTTCTCGGCAATGCGTGCACGCAGCTCTTCGGATCGACCGACCATCGACATGCGGGTACCGGCAGTGCGAGCTGCCTGACCTGCCACGGCACGGCCGAGAGTGGTGCCGCGAGCCAATCGTGAAGTGGGTAGATGGTGTTCGCGCGATCGTCCAGACATCGGTTGCTCCGGTGGTTTCGAATGTGAGTCAGAAGTCGCGTTCGATGCGGAGCGTCTCGATCGTGGTTGCCAATCCGTCGTACTGACCTACTAGCAGCAGAAACTCGATGAGCTGACGTTCGTCGAACTCACCCGCCAGCGCCGACCAGGTGGCGTCGGACAAATTCTTGGTTCCGAGGAGTTCGTCGGTCGCAGTCAGGATCGTTCGGTGCCGTTCGCTCAGTCCCAGGGCCTCCGGTCCTTCCTTCACCTGGGCAAGAAGCTCTTTCGTGACGCCGAAGCGGCGGCCGATTCGGCTGTGGTGATCCATCTCGTATCCGCACTCGCGAAGGTGCGCAACCCGATTGATCACGAGCTCGGTTTCCAATCGGGAAATCTTGCCGCCCGGCATCAGTCGTCCGCTGAAGAAGAGCCACCCGCGGAACAGTCCGCCGGTACGGCCGAGTGTGCTGAACAAGTGTGCGTTCGGGGTGCCTGCGACCCTCGACAGTATTCGCCACAGCGCCCAGTTGATCGGGCCTAGGTCTTTGAACGAGCCGGTCGGAATTCGAGGTGTGCTCACGCCGTCGACGCTACCTTTTTACGCTTGCCTCGCACCAGGAGATAGGAATCGTAGGCTAGGACTTGCGCCAGTGATCGAACCGATCCTTGATGTCCGACGCCACGTCGCCGATGCCGTTGCCGACGGCGTCCACCGCTCCGGTGAATCCGTTGCCGAGATCGCGGATGGTCTTGATCAGCGGATCCTCCGAGGTGTCGAAGTTCGCCTTGTACGACCGGGCGGCGTTGCGGAATTCGTCGGACGCCTTGGCCTCGTGATCGGTGGACTTGCGCGGGTAGTCGCCTCGAAGTACCGCCGCGTATTCGCCGCTGTCGACCCACTTCTTCAACTCCGCAGCCCGCAGGACCGAGAACGGGTGCGCCATCAACTCGATGTTGAGGAGCTTGAGCACACCGTCGCGTAGATCGCCGCTGGATTCGTACTCGGCTGCCTGCGCGAGGAACGCGTCGACGTCGATCTCGCTGATACGCGCACCGCCCGCCAACTTGAGCTGCACGCGAATCGCAGTGTGCACATCCTGGCCGCACAGCAAACCGGCTCTGTCGCCGGACAACTCGGATTTGCGCTGCCATTCCATCAGCCCTGCGATTATCGCACGCAGCGCCCAACCGCCCACCGGTATCCAGCCGATGGTGCCGGCCAGTCGCATCAGATGCATCAGCACAGTGCGGTAGACAGCGTGACCTGAGAGTGCATGGCCGAGCTCGTGGCCGACGACGAAACGCTGCTCCTCGTAGGTCATGATGTCGAGCAAGCCGGTAGTGACGACGATGAACGGGCGGTCCATACCGATCGTGAACGCGTTGACCACCGGCGACTGCATGACGAACATTTCCGGGGTCTCGTCGGCGCCGAGGATCTGCACACAATCGCTGCGGAGATCGTCGAGATCCTTGAATTGCCGTTCGTCGACACGCACGGCCGTCGCGAGGTACATCAGACGGTGCTGCCGTTCGCGAAGGAGCCCCGACAGTGTCCGCAAAACTGTGTCGAAACCCTTGAGAGTGCGAAGGGTGACCAGTGCTGCTCGGTCTGACGGGTGTTCCCACGTGCGAGAACTGATGTCGGGGAACTCGATACGGGTGCGGTCCGGCGCGGTTGTCAATTGGTTCTCCCAGCGTGGTCGGTCTGAAGATCAAAGTATCAGCAAAGCGGGGCGGGTGGTCCGAACAGCGTTGTGACGTGGGGTCGGGTGCCTCGCAGTATCGAGTTCGCCGCTTAATTTTGGATAGGCTAACCTTCAGCTTCGATATTCAACGACTTTGAATCGGAGGCTACGACGGTGACTATGTTCAAACCGGCTCTCGGGATTCTGGCGGTTACGCTCACTGCCGCTGCCGGGATCAGCGGCTGTACTTCGGCAACGGCTGGCGAGGGCGACGATGACACCCGGTCGATCGAGACCGTGCGCGGAACCGTCGAGGTACCGGATTCGCCGCTTCGGATAGTCACTCTGGAGCCGGTGGAACTCGACACCGCTGTTGCGCTCGGGGTCGTTCCCGTCGGTACTGCGGTACTCAGTGAAGCGACCGGTGTGCCTGCCTATCTCGGCGACCAGGCCGCGAGCATCGAGATGGTCGGTTCTGTCGCCGAGCCGAGGATCGAGTCGATCGCAGCGTTGCAGCCGGATCTCATCCTCGGCACCGAGACTCGGCACGGGAAGTACTACGACCAGCTGGCGGGCATCGCGCCGACAGTGTTCATGGCGTCGCAGTCGGACCCGTGGCAGGACAACGTTCGGTTCGTCGCCCGTGCTCTCGGCAAAGAGGGGAGCGCCGAGGACTTGCTCGGCGACTACGACGAACGGTGCGCCGAAGTCGCCGAAGAACATGCGACCGAGGGCAGTACAGCGCAGCTGATCCGGCCACGCAACGGTGAACTGACCCTGTACGGACCGTCGTCGTTCGCGGGTAGCACCCTCGAATGTGCGGGATTCACGACGCCACCGCGCCCGGAATGGGCAGACGAGATCTCCGTCGACCTGTCCCAGGAATTGGCGGGGGAGGCGCGGGCGGATCTGATTGTCGTGACCGCTGAAAACCCGTCCGACCCTGCGACGATACCCGCATCGATCACCGACAATGCGGCAGCGCTTCCGAACCCGCATGCGGTCGATCAGTCGTACTGGATCACCGGCGTCGGGCCGAAGGGCGGTCTGACCGTGCTCGACGACATCGATCGTATTCTCTCGCAAGAGAATTGAGGTCGCTCCGCGACCAGTGGCACGGTTGAGTGCACTGGAACATACTCAACCGTGCCACTGCGGCGGAGCCGCCCAGAGTCGCCGCGGCGGAGCCGCAGAGTACTGCCGCTCAGGTGCGCACCGCACCTGCCAACCACGCGGCCTGCTCGGCCCGCGCGATGACACGGTCTCGGGAGGTATCGATGTGCGTCTCGAGTGCGAACAGCGCGTCGGCTAGTTTGTCGTCGAGTACGAGCTCACCGATCGTGATGTGCTCACCGATCTGATCGCGAAAGTTGTCCGTGGACATCGGGCCGAGCATGCGTACCGGACGGACCTTTGCATTGACGGCACGGAGTGCGTCGGTGAGCGCAGCATTTCCCGACGCGGCAAGCAGTGTCGTGTGGAAGCGCTCGTCCATCAACACGACATCTGTCGATTCGTAGTCTGAATCGAGCAGTTCCCGCCAGCTGTTCACCTCGTCCTCGATGGCGCGCCGATTGTGCTGAACGGTGGGATCCTCCATGGCACGGACGATTCCCCGGGACTCGAGAGTTCGCCTGAGCTCGTACAACCCAGCGAGGTCGTCGACGCGTGGTCGATACGGGTGCAGGCCGTCCTCGCCTCGCATGACGAGACCGTCTGCCTGAAGCCGTGCGAGCGCCTCACGCACCGGGGTGCGCGAGACGCCGTACAGGTCAGCCAGTCGTTCCTCGCCGAGACGTTCGGTGGCGGTGATCGCGCCGGAGATCAGATCTCGGCGCAGCGAAACGTATACCTTCTCCCGAAGGTCCTTGCGCGGCATGGCAAGCGCGATCAGATCGCCATCGCTGCGCGTACGTCGGCCTCGGAATCGGTACCGCCGGCTCCGCTCGAGGTAATGCGCCCGGCTTCGAGGATGTAGTAGTTCTGAGCCGACTCGAGTGCGAAACCGATGTGCTGCTCCACCAGGAGCACTCCGAGCCCGCCGCGCTGGGTGAGATCGAGGATCGTGCGCTCGATCTCGGCGACGACCGAGGGCTGAATTCCCTCGGTGGGCTCGTCGAGAATCAGCATTTTCGGTTCGGTGATCAGCGCCCGGGCAATGGCGAGCTGCTGACGCTGGCCACCGGACAGCAATCCGGCACGCCGGGTCAGCAGCTCCTTCAACGCCGGAAAGAGGTCGAGTGCCTCGTCGATCAACGCCTTCCCACGTTTGCGACCGTCGGCGACGACCTGCAGATTTTCGGCCGTCGTGAGCTGCCCGAACGACTGCTGCCCCTGCGGGACGTACGCAAGCCCACGTGCGACCCGCGCACTCGGCCGAAGCCCGCTGACATCTTCACCGTCGAACATGACCTTGCCCGAGGTGACCTTGAGCAGACCGACAGCGGCCCGCAGGAGCGTCGTCTTGCCTGCACCGTTGTGCCCCATGACGGCGGCGACGCCGTCCGCAGGGACGGACAGGGAGGCGCCGTGGATGACTTCGCTGCGTCCGTAACCGGTGCGCACGTCGACGAGTTCAAGCATGGCTGTCTCCTTGGTGGGTGTCTGCGCCCTCTTCAGCGATCAGTTCGAGTTCTTCACCGGCAGCGGCTGTGCCGAGGTAGACCTCCTGGACCTTGGGATCCGCCTGCACCTCGGCGACGGTTCCCTCGGAAAGGACCTTTCCGCCTGCGAGGACGGTGACGGAGGTGGCGAACGCCCGCATGAAGTCCATGTCGTGTTCGACGACGACCACGGTGCGTTCCCCACCGATGCGGCGCAGCAGCTCACCGGTTTCTTCGCGTTCCTCGTGGCTCATGCCCGCGACCGGTTCGTCGAGCAGGAGTACATCCGCGTTCTGTACCAACAACATTCCGATTTCGAGCCACTGCTTCTGACCGTGCGCGAGGATTCCTGCGGGCTTGTCGCGCTCCTTCGTCAGGCCGATGGTCTCGAGAGCCTCCTCGATTTCGTTGCTGACAGTCTTGCGCTTGCGCAGCATCGTCATCATCGACCGCCCGGAACCGGCCGCGATGTCGAGGTTCTGGAGCACGGTCAGTTGCTCGAAGATGCTGGCAGTCTGAAACGTTCGACCGACGCCGAGGCGTGCGATCTGGTGGACCTTCTTGCCGAGCAATTCGACGCCGGACTTGGTGACCGACCCCGTTGCCGGCACGAGTCCGGTGATGGCGTCGATCAGCGTTGTCTTGCCGGCGCCGTTGGGGCCGATGAGGAACCGCAGGTCGCCCTGCATGAGGGTCAGATTCACATCGGTGTTCGCCTTGAAACCGTCGAAACTGACGGTGAGCCCGCGGACTTCGAGGTACTGGCTCGACATTCCGGCATTTCCACCGAATGTCGGCTGGTGGTTGTCGATGTGGATCATTTGACCAGCTCTTTCTCTTCGACATCGACAAGGGCAGAAGGTTCGTCTGTTTTCTTGCGTCTGCGCAGTGCGAACAAGCCGGCTACACCGGCAGGGAAGAAGCCGACGACGACGATGAACAGCAGACCTTGCGCGTAGGTCCAGCCCGACGGGAACTGTTCGGACAGTGTGGTCTGCGCCCAGGCAACTCCCAGCGCGCCGAGGACCGGTCCGAGCAGGGTGGTGCGGCCACCGATCGCGACTCCGATGAGGAACGCGATGGACGGGACGATGCCGACGTCGTTGGGGGAGACGATGCCTACGATCGGTACGAACAGTGCACCGGCGAGTCCGGCGAAGAACGCCGCGGCCACGTACGCGACGATCTTCACGTTCGCAGGGTCGTAGCCGAGGAAGCGTACGCGCTCTTCCTGGTCACGGACTGCAACGAGCAGTTCGCCGTAG
Source organism: Rhodococcus sp. EPR-157 (assembly GCF_001647195.1). Classification (GTDB taxonomy): domain Bacteria; phylum Actinomycetota; class Actinomycetes; order Mycobacteriales; family Mycobacteriaceae; genus Rhodococcoides. Next base: position 12,127 of record NZ_LVCV01000596.1, read on the forward strand.
CGTGAGTACATCAACTGGCGGGTGATGGCGACGACGACGAGCAGTACTCCCGCGGCGATGAAGAACAGCATCTGCTTGTTGGCCGGATCGTTGAGGTTGAACCCGAAGAAGGTGCGGAACCTGTTGAGTCCGTTGGACCCTCCGGTGCTTTGCTGACCGATCAGCAGGATCGCGAACGCGGCCGCGAGTGCCTGGCTGAGGATGGCGAAGTATGCACCCTTGACTCGACGCTTGAAGACACCGAGGCCGAGGACCAACGCCACGAGAGCGGGCACGAAGAGAATGCCGAGGATGGTGACGAACGGCGAGGTGAACGGAACCCAGTACGACGGTAGTTCGCGGATGCCGGCGATCGCCATGAAGTCCGGTACGTCGTCGCCGCGGATCTCGGCGTCGGCGATCTTGAGATGCATCGCCATGATGTAGGCGCCGAGCCCGAAGAACACGCCCTGACCGAGGGTGAGCATTCCGCCTCGACCCCAGGCCAATCCGATGCCGACGGCGACGATGGCATAGCAGATGAACTTACCGAGAAGATTGAGCCGGAACTAGCTGAGAACTGCAGGTGCGACGGCGAACAGGAGGATGGCCGCAAGGGCAAAGCCCAACCAGGCACCGCGCTTTGCGATGAAGGTACTCATACCAAACTCCTTGTCTTGACCGCGAACAGACCTTGCGGGCGGGCTTGGAGGAAGATCACGATCAACACGAACACGACGACCTTGGCGATGGACGCCGTGGTGCTGTATTCGATGAACGAGTTGATGATGCCGAGCGCGAACGCCGCGATGACAGCACCCTTGATCTGACCGAGTCCGCCGACGACGACGACCAGGAATGCGTCGATCAAGTAGCTCTGGCCGACGGTGGAGCTCGTGGATCCGATGAGTGTCAGCGCGACGCCCGCGACTCCGGCGAGACCCGAGCCGATGAAGAACGTCGAGATATCGGTCTTGCGGCTCGAGATACCGGAGGTTTCGGCGAGATCGCGATTCTGCACGACCGCTCGGATGCGTCGGCCCATCGGGGTCGTCTTGAGTGCGAACGACAATGCGACTACACAGATTATGGCGAGAACCAGGATGAAGATGCGGGTCTTCGGGACCACGGCCCCGAGGATCTCGACGCCGCCGGACAACCAACCGGGGGAGACGACGTTGACTGCGGGAGCCCCGAAGATGTCGCGAGCGAGCTGTTGCAGCACGAGCCCGACGCCGAACGTGACGAGCAGCGTGTCCAGCGGGCGGTGGTACATGCGCTGGATCAGAGTGACCTCGAGCAGGACGCCCATGGCGCCGCCGACGAGAAATCCGACGATCAGTGAGATGAACAGCGACGCGCCGCCGGTCGAAACGACTTGCTGCACGACGTATGCGGTGTACGAACCGGCCATGATGAATTCACCATGGGCCATGTTGATGACGCCCATCTGACCGAATGTCAGCGACAGTCCCAGGGCGGCGAGCAAGAGAATCGATCCGATACTGAGGCCGGTGAACAGCTGCCCGACTACGACATCCATGTGAGGCTCCTTCTTAGGATGCGGCTCCGCCGCCAGTGGCGCGGTTAAGTGCACTGGAGTGCACCCAACCGCGCCACTGGAGCGAAGCGGCTGGTCAGTTGAGGTCGGCGGCCCAGTCGTAGGTCTCCAGGAACGGATCGGGCTCGATCGGCGCCGGGGACTCCCAGACGGTGTAGATCAGGCCGTCCGGGCGGATCTCGCCGATGCGCGCGGTCTTCGAGATGTGGTGGTTGTCGCCGTTGATGACGACCTCACCCTCGGGCGCGGCAAAGCTGACGCCGTCAGCAGCAGCCTGAATGTCGCTGACCGCGAACGAGTTCGCCTTCTCCACGGTGTTCTTCCACAGGTAGACCGAGGTGTAGGCGGCTTCCATCGGATCCGAGGTCGGCTTGTCGGCGCCGTACTTGGCCTTGTAGTCGGCCACGAACTTGTTGTTCTCCGGCGTGTCGACGGTCTGGTAGTAGTTCCAGGCCGTCAGCTGGCCCGCGATGTTCTGTGCGCCGATGCCTGCGACCTCTTCCTCGGCGATGGACACCGAAATGACCGGCATGTCAGCGGCATTGAGTCCGGCATTGGTGTACTCGCGGAAGAACGCGACGTTGGAGTCACCGTTGAGGGTGTTGAACACCGCATCGGCGTCGGCGGAGCGGACCTTGTTGACGATGGTGGAGAAGTCCGTCGAGCCGAGCGGGGTGTAGTCCTCACCCTTGATCTCGATACCGTTGGCCGCCGCGTAGGCCTTGATCTCGCGGTTGGCGGTCTGCGGGAAGACGTAGTCGCTGCCGACCAGGTACAGGGACGTCACGCCCTGTTCCTTGAGGTAGTCCAATGCAGGGATGATCTGCTGATTGGTGGTCGCACCGGTGTAGAAGATGTTGTCCGACGCCTCGAGACCCTCGTACTGGACGGGGTAGTACAGCAGCGCGTCGTTGTCCTCGAAGACCGGGAGCATGGCCTTGCGCGAGGAGGAGGTCCAGCCGCCGAATACTGCTGCGACACAATCGCTGCTGATCAGCTTCTCTGCCTTCTCCGCAAATATGGTCGGTTCGGACGCGCCGTCCTCGGCGACGACCTCGATCTGCTTGCCGTTGACGCCGCCGGCGGCGTTGATCTCCTCGATGGCGAGTGCGATCGAATCACGCACCGTCACTTCGCTGATGGCCATGGTGCCGGACAGCGAGTTGAGCGATCCGACCTTGATGGTGTCGCCCGAGGTGTCGACGCAGGACTCGGCAGTCGTCCCGCCGTCGCCGGATGCTGTGTCACTGGCCTTGCTACCGCACGCGGTGAGTGCCAAACCGACCATTGCCAGCGCGGCCGGAGCGACCAGCGCGCGCGTGGCGAACTTACTAGAAGGAAGAGCAGGCATCTGGCGCCCTTTCGCTTGTATACGGGGTTGTATTCGCGATTGCAGACAGTAAAGGGCAAGTATTGCGCGGGTATGTTGCACGATGACGAGTTCGTTTCGGACGTTACCGCGCGGTAAACATGCTGCTGCGCTGGCTATTCGGGCTGCTGTGAGGATCTACTCCCCGGTTGTGCGCTGAGGCGGGCCGTAGGCGCACAACCGGGGGGTATATCGCAGCAGCGTGTCGAGTCATGACAAGTAGGGTTGACATTTCATGACAAGTCGGCTTGACTTTTGTCATGACCAACGCGCCGAGAACCAACGCGGTGCGTGACTATCGGAAGGCCGCGCGGCTGACACAGGCCGAGCTGGGTAAGGCCTGCGGGGTCAGTAGGCAGAGCATCGTCTCCGTCGAAGGCGGTGACTATGCGCCGAGCGTCTACCTGGCGCTGAACCTTGCGACAGCATTGGGCACCACCGTCGAAGCACTGTTCACGCCCAGTAAGTCGGATCAAGAGGAGTGACGACCATGAGCACCTTCACCAAGACCATGCGGTTCGTCGGCGATCTGGACGACGAGTTCTACGACGACGAGCGTCAGCGGGATGTCTGGAACGAAGCATCCGCCGTCGGGTTTCAGCTCTTCATCTGGGCTTCGCTCCTGGCGGGTGCGGTGTTGCCCTGGGTCGCCGGTCGAACAGGAAGCTGGATCGCCATCGGGTTGTTCATCGTCTACCTGAGCATCTCGTTCGCAGTGCTCGCCTACTCGAGGTCGCGCGGGCTGGATATGCACACGTCCCAGAAACTGGCTCGCCCACGTATTGCGCTCTTACTCGGTCTCTACCTTGCCGGGGGAGCCGGCGCGGCGGTGAACTTGGTGTTCCGCGACGTCGGGAACGGCGCGTTGTTGGCCGTCGCGATGGCAGGCGGCGCCGCAATCGGACTGATGTGCGCCGCAATCGGTGTGGCGCGGAAGCGGCGGCTGGACCGCGAGGACGAAGCCCGCGCAGAACAGGCAGAGCTCGTCGAACTCGAGAAGGAAGAGCCCTACCGCCTCGACGGCTGATGCTGCGTGATGCAGTGAATTCCGCCGCCCCGTGCGAACAGTGGACGCGCATCGACCGTCACGACCTCGCGTCCCGGATACACCTGCTGCAGAATCGATACGGCCTCCGCGTCGACCGGATCGTCGTAGCTACACGCGATGACACCGCCGTTGACGACAAGATGGTTGATGTAGCTGTAGTCGACGAATCCCTCGGCATCGGACAGCGTTTCCGGCGCAGGCATCTCGACGATCGTCCACTCGTTGCCGTGACCGTCGTGCGAGGCGCGCAACACGTCGAGGACGAGCCTGCTCACCTCGAAATCCGGATGCGAGGGATCGCGCTGAACGTGCACCATGACGGTCCCCGGCGTCGGGATCGATGCAACGATGTCGACGTGCCCCCTGGTGCCGAATCGTTCGGAGTCGCGTGTCAATCCGCGCGGCAGCCAGATGACGTGCTTCGCACCGATCGTGCGCTCCAGTTCGGCCTCGACGTCGCCCTTGGTGAGTCCGGGGTTGCGACCGGGATCCAACTGCACTGTCTCGGTGACCAATACGGTTCCCGTGCCATCGACCTGGATGCCGCCGCCCTCGTTGACCAGTTGCGACGCGATCCGCGGAACACCCGAAAGTCCGGATACGAACTCGCCGATGTGCGAGTCCTTGTCCCACTGAGCCCAGTTCTGTGCGCCCCAACCGTTGAACACCCAGTCCACCGCCGCGACGGATCCGTCCTCGGCATGGACGAACGTCGGCCCGATATCGCGCATCCAGGCGTCGTTCAACGGCGCTTCGACGATGTCGACATCTACGGACAGGTCGACATCTGCGGAAAGATAGGTGCGGGCGATAGACACTTCGTTCGGATCGACGACGACGGTGACCGGTTCGAACTTCGCGATGGCGTGCGCGACGGCAGCCCACGTCGAGCGTGCTTCGTCTTTGTCCTTCTCGTCGTCGCCGAGCGAATAGCCCTCGCACGGGAACGCCATCCACACCCTGTCCTGAGGCGCAGTCTCGGCGGGCATCAGGTATCTCTGTGCAGCCGCGCTCATTTCACGACCGCCGTCGCAGCGTGTCCGTCGCCGTACGGGCGCGAGGTGTCGACGGGTTCGGTCAACCTGCCGTACGTGTCGGGTCTGCGAGTGAGCAGGAACGGAAAGAGCTCCAACCATTCCCGACGCTGGTCGAGGTCGAGATCGGCGACGAGCACTGCCGGTTCGTCTCGTGGAGCCTGAACGAGGATGCGTCCGTAAGGATCGGAGATGAACGAGGATCCGTAGAACGTGATCTCGCCTTCGTCGCCGCAGCGGTTCGGCACGACCATGAACAATCCGCTCGAGACGCCGTTGGCGACGATGACCTGTTGCCACAGCGGCTGGGTGTCGAACCCCGGGAACGTCGGTTCGGAACCGATGGCCGTCGGATATGCCAGGATCTCTGCGCCGCCGAGTGAATAGCTCCGAGCGACCTCGGGGAACCACTCGTCCCAGCACGTCGGCAGCCCGATGCGCGCGCCGCCCAATCCCTCGGGCGTGTACACGGGATACGGGTCGACGGCCGGTCCGGGCCGGAAGTAGGTGTCTTCGTAGTAGCCCGCGGAGATGGGGATGTGGAGCTTGCGGGTGCGTGCCGACAATTCGCCCGTCGGAGAAACCATGATCGCGGTGTTGAACCCGAGACCGTCTGCCTCCTCGGCCTTTTCGTACAGCGATGCATGGACGACGATGCCGTTGGCCCGTGCTGCCTCGGCGGCCAGCGAGAACGTAGGCCCGGTCAGCAGATCCTCGGCGTCACGGCCGGGATTGTCCGAGGCACGAGTGTCGGCCGGGTAGCGCAGCAGTGCGATCTCGGGAAGGAACACGACCTGGGCGCCCAGTCCTGCAGCCGAGGCGATGGCGTCGAGAAGTTCGCGGCGCAACTGGGCGGCGTCGGGGATCCAGCGGTGTTGCACGAGCCCGACGCGCAGGGGCGGGCGGTCCGTCGGGGTCGTGCGGGTCAAAGGCTCGGGTGCTGTGAGATTCGTGAGGGTCAGCATGTCGGACTCCTGTTAAAACGAATGTGATTCGTTAAGTATCGTTGACGTCTGCCTCGAACGCAACAGATACGGGAGAAATGCTGTGGGACGACCGTCGGCACCCCTTCTCGACGTCGATCGCATCACGACGGCGGCCCTGACTCTCGTCGAAGAGTCCGGCGGATTCACCATGCCGCAGCTGGCCAAGAAGCTGAAAGTCAGTCCGTCTTCGCTCTACAACCATGTGTCCGGGCGCGACGAGATCGTCGAACTGCTGCGGGGACGGGCAATGTCCGAGGTGGACATGCCGGAAGTCGGGGCACCGTGGCGCGAGGCGCTCGCCCAGATTGCGCGCGGGTACCGAGACAGCTACGGCCGCTATCCCAGACTGATCCCGCTGCTGACGGCCCAGGCGGTGAACAGCAGCGCCGCGTTCGGGATGTACAACACGATGGCTCGGATCTTGACCGAGGCAGGATTCGTACCGGCGGATGTTCTGCGCATCATCACCGTGGTGGACAGCTATGTCCTGGGTTCGGCGCTCGACCTTGCCGCCCCGGAGGCTCCTTGGGAAAGGAGCGACGAGGTCGGAGTGGAGTTCCGGGCAGCCTTGGACACGATTGCTCGTGCCGCAGGTACTCGGGAAGCACGATCCGAGGACGCCTTCGAGTTCGGGCTGCGGGCGCTCCTGGCGGGGCTCGATCCCCGGTAGCGGCTACAGCCGCTGCGCGAAGAGCGCGAGTCGTACTCGGTTGTCGCAGCCCGACTTGTCCATCGAGTTGGAGACATGTGTCTTGACCGTCGTGACGCTGATGTGCAACCGGTCGGCGATCTCGTCGTTGTTGAGACCCTCACCCACCAACGCCACGACATCACGTTCCCGCCTGGTGAGCGCATCGGACCCGACAGGCGGCTGCGGTGGCTGCGGAACCGTCACCGCGCGCGAGACGATGCGGTGCAGAAGAGATCGGGAGAACATCAGGTCCCCGTCGACCGTGCGTCGAATCCCGTCGAGCACGTCGGCCGGGGCCGTGTCCTTCACCATGAATCCCGCGGCGCCTGCCGCGAGTGCCGGATAGAGGTGCTCGTCGTCGTCGAACGTGGTCAGTACCAATACCTTGATCTGCGGATGTGCGGCGACGATCTGCCGCGTGGCTTCGATGCCGCCCATTCCTGGCATCCCCAGGTCCATCAGTATGAGATCAGGCGTCAGTTCTGCGGCCAACCGAACAGCATCGACGCCGTTGGTGCCTTCTCCGACGACCTCGAGATCGGGCGTCGAACCGCACAGCATGACGAGGCCGGAGCGTACGAGACGCTGATCGTCCACGATGGCGAGCCGGATCACCCCGCGCTCACCGGCGCCGTCGTGTCCGGAGTATTCGTTCGGCCGGGTATCCATACCGTCACCGTCCACTTTCCGTTGGCCGTCTGCGCGTCGAATGTGCCGTTCACGACGTGAACCCGTTCGTTCATGCCGATCAATCCGTGCCTGTCCTGAGTTCGTCCGTAGTCGGTCGGCGTTGCAGGTGCTGCATCGTTGACCACCATGATCCTGAACCCTCGGTCCGCCCGAGCCACGTCGACTTCGACGGTCGATTCGGGCACGGCGTGCTTCATGACGTTGGTCAGTGACTCCTGAACCACGCGCACGACGGTCAGTCGGCCGATGGCGTCGAGGTCGCCGATCTCGGT
>NZ_LVCV01000597.1 GCF_001647195.1 Rhodococcus sp. EPR-157
GTCCGACGCCGTGCTGTGGACATCGTCGAGGACGTTCTGCACCGCCTCGTCCACATCGCCGAGGACATGGCGCGCGACTCCGATGCGCAACACGATCGACGCCATGTGGTGGGCCACGAGATCGTGTAGTTCACGCGCCACCGCGCTGCGTTCGGCGACGCGGGTGCGCTGCTCTGCATCGAGGCGTCGAGCTTCGGCCTCCTCGGCGCGAAGTCGATACGACTCGGCCAGCGCCCGCTGGGCCCGAAAGTAGAACCCCGTGGACAAGGGCAGCGCCACCAGCGCGACAACCGAGATCATGGTGGTGAGCGTCCAGAAGCTCGAGTGGTCGTCCAGCCACGCGCCCAGAAGGACGGACGCGGTCCAACCCGCGGACGCCAGAAGTATCGACGGCGTCCTGGGTGAACGCGCGACCACGTCTGCCAGCGCGAACGCGCCGAGGTACGGAACGAGTTCCGACAGACCCCAGGCCTGACTTGCGAACATCGGTACGGCAAGCGCCGAGATCACGAGCGAGACCGGAACCGGCGCCCGGGCCCCGACACAGAACGCGGCGGCGGAGGACATGGCGAGAATCCAGAATGTCGTGGACACCTCGAACTGGCCGGGGAATGCGCTGGCGATCAGCAGCAGAGGGACCACGACGAGTGGCAGGACCCGAAGTATTCGAGACAACGCGGCTTCCTTCGATCAATTGTGTTGCATGCCCGAGTGGCTCGGCGACATCGGCAGAGCTTCAGCCGACTCTCCGGGACCCACGACCACGAACTGGCCCATCATGCCCCGATCCTCGTGCATCAGCAGGTGGCAGTGGTACATGTAGGGCATCGACGGGTCGGTGTACTCGGAGAACTGCAGCGCCAGACGAATCCGCTGTCCTGGCGCCGTGTACACCGTGTCCTTCCATCCTGCCAGCTCGGCCGGAGGTGGTGAGCCGTCGATGTCGATGATCCGGAACTGGGTGTCGTGAACATGGAAGTTGTGCGGCCAGTTGTCGGCGTTGGTCACGGTCCATATTTCGAGGGTGTCGACGACGGAGGTGTGGTCGATGCGAGTCATGTCCATTTGCTTGTCGTTGATCATGAACCACCGCAACTCGAAATCACGTTCCGCGGCCGGATTCGACACGTCCAGCGCGGGAAGCGTGGCCAATTCGGGCGGAACCGATGGTGTTGCCGTCACACTGTCGCCCGCACGTATTTCGAGGATGTCGAAGGTGTCGGTCATGCCGTACGAGGCGGCCTTGTCGCTTTCGACACCACCGTTGCCCTCGATAGGAAAGGATCGCAGTGTCGAGACCGAACCGGGAGTGACCTGCAGTACCACTTCGATTCGTTCACCGGGGCTCAACGCGATTCTGCTCGACCACACGGGGTTCGGGAGCAACCCGCCGTCGGTGGCAACCAACTGGAACCGACGGGAATCGTCGAATCCCAGGTTGTAGAGACGACCCGAGGACCCGTTCAGAATGCGCAGTCGGATCTTGTCGGTGGAGGCGGACACGAAGGCTCCGACGGCCCCGTTGGTGACGATGGTGTCGCCGAGTAACCCAATGTCGGTCGAGTTCGACTCGTCGAGCGTGCCGTCGGCATCGAATCTGCGGTCTTGGATGATCAAGGGGATGTCGTCGACGCCGTAGTCGGAGGGGAGGCCGAGTGCGTCGGAGTCGTCGTCGTCCACCAGGAACAGCCCGGCCAGGCCGCGGTACACGTGTTTTTCGGTGCTGCCGTGCGGGTGTGGGTGATACCAGAGCGTGGCCGCCGGCTGATCGACGACCCATGTCGGATTCCATTGCGCGCCAACGGTGATGGTCTGGTGTGGGCCTCCGTCGAACCTGGCCGGTACATGCATGCCGTGCCAGTGGACACTCGTCGATTCGGTCAGTGCATTGGCTATCGCGAACGAGACGCTCTCACCGCGACGCGCGCGGAGCGTCGGGCCGAGTATCGAGCCGTTGTAGCCCCACGTCGGAGTGTGTCGTCCGGACAGCATCTCGCTGGACCCCGCTGCCGCTACCAGCTCGAAGTGACGAGTGCCGTCGGCGTCGACCGTGCCTGTCTCCAGCGGTGGGATCGGCAAAGGACGCAGGGAGCCGGGGGCAGAAGGCGAGGTCGTCTCGGAACCGCCTGTGGCCGAGGAGCATCCAGCGAAAACGACGATGGGGACGGCCGTGAGGCCGGTCAGAAAGCGTCGGCGAGACAGGTGGTGCATCGTTCTCCTTGGTCGGTAACCGTGACGGATGTGTCACGGACGTTCTCCGACCAAGTCTTGTGTGGCTGCTGTGCTGTTCACTCCTCCCGCAGGACGACCGTCGAGTCCTACGTGGGGGTCTTGACGGTGGCGCCGCCATGTTGTATCGAGTGGCTTCGGTGATCAGTCGTCGATGATGAGCACCGGGGTGTCCTTCTTCAGGATTCGGCCCTTGAAGAACTCGGGCATCCGGATGGCGATGACGAACATCAGAACCACGCCGAGGGCGATGATGCCGACGCCGATGAGGAACACCATGCCGATTCCGAACAATGACGAGCCGCTGCCGAACTCCGGGTCCCACGCATCGACCGAGGTCTGCACGAACACGACCGCCATGCCGATCCCGCCGAGCAGGGGAGCGAGGAATTTGAAGAGGAAGTTTCGCGCCGAGGTGAACAGTTCCTCTCGGAAGTACCAGACGCACGCGAAAGCCGTTATGCCGTAGTAGAAACAGATCATCAACCCAAGGGCCGCGATGGTGTCGGTGAGTACGTTGTCGCTGACCACACGCATGACGGCGTAGAACCCGGCCGACGCGACGCCGGCGACGATCGTCGCGAAACCCGGAGTGCTGAACCGAGGGGTGATCGAGGCGAAGCGTTTCGGGATCGCCTGGTAGTGACCCATTGCCAGCAATGTGCGGGCGGGCGAGATGAAGGTCGCCTGAAGTGAGGACGCCGAGCTGCTGAGGACTGCGAGCGACAGAAGCACCGCGAACGGGCCCATCACCGGACCTGCCAACGCGGCGAACACGTTGTCCGTGGTGTCCGGATTCTGCAATCCGTTGCCGGTGTCGCCGGTTCCTGCGAACAGAAGCGTCGCAACCGCTGTCAGCAAGTACAGGACGATGATGAAGAAGACGGTCACGATCGCGGCGCGACCCGGGATCTTCTCGCTGCCCGCAGTCTCCTCGTTGACCGTCAGGCAGACGTCCCAGCCCCAATACATGAAGATCGACAGTGACAGGCCCGCCGTGAACGCCGAGAAGCTCTCGATACCGAACGGGTCGAACCAGCTGAGGCTGAAGCTGATGTCGTCGGCGCCCTCGCCCTGTCCGATCTTCACGAACGCGGCGATGATGAACCACGCCATGACCGCGAGCTGGAACGACAGCATCGTGTACTGCACTTTTTTGGTTTCCTGCATACCGCGGTAGCAGATCCACGCGGCCAGCGCCATGAATACCAAGCACGTGATGATGTTGACAAGCTTGTTGCCCGACAGGTCCGCGAGCGAATCGTTGCTGGTGACCTGGGCGAGGAAGAGGTAGAAGAAGTCGACGGCAACGCCCGCGAGGTTCGACAGAACGATGATGGTCGCGGCGATCAGGCCCCAACCGCCCATCCAACCGATGTACGGGCCGAAAGCTTTGGACGCCCAGGTGAACGACGTACCGCTGTCCGGTTCGGCGGCGTTCAGCTCGCGATATCCCAGTGCTACCAACAACATCGGGATGAATCCGACGATGAAGATCGCCGGCAGGTTGACGCCGACCTCGGATACCGTCGGCCCGAGGGATGCCGTCAGTGCATACGCGGGCGCGATGGTGGAGATGCCGAGTACGACGCTGGCAAGCAGTCCGAGTTGACCGGCGGACAGGCCTTTGGATTCGACCTGAACATCATAGTGCTCCTTCATGATCGATCTCCTACTCCGCGTGGTACCACGATCATCGGGACGGGAAGAACGCGCAGGATCTTCGCTGCGGTGGAGCCGAGGAACAACCGTCGAGGCTGGCCGAGTCTGCTCGACCCGACCATCAGAACGTCACCGTCGTGCCATTCCAGCGACGACACGGCCTTCTCGATTCCGTTGCCCTCCGCGACGATCGACTCCACTTCGGTGCCTGTCGGCAGCGATTCGAACGCCTTTCGGAGGTTGTCGTCGGCCTTGGCCATGTCGCGTTCGCGTGCGGCGTGAGTGTGGGTGTCCTCGCCCGCCGCACGACTGTCTATCGACACCAGTGAGACGAGGCGGAGGGGGAGGTGAGCCTCGGTGCTCAGTTCGAATGCGGTGTCGGTCAACACCTCGGCGCCGGGGCGATTTCCGACGGCGCAGGTGATCCCTCGTAGCCTCTCGACCTGGCTGTGCCGAGTGCCGCGGGGTGCAAGCGCCAATGGCACGTGGGCCACGTGCAGCAGCTCACTGGTGACGCTGCCGATCGCGTGCCTGCCGAGGAGGCCGTCGCTGGCCGCGCCGACGACGATCATGTCCGCGTCGCGCTCGGTGGCGATGTCGATGAGTCCCCGCGCGAAGGATTCGTCGAACAGCAGTTGTCCCTCGGCCACGATGTCGTCGGGGACGAGCGCCATCGCCTTGGCGAGCCACTCCGTTGCCTGCTGAACGAGGATGTCGTCGTAAGCGACCTCGACCGGCGCTTTCGACGGCACCGGCCGTTCGCACGGAAGGACGATGCAGATGTCCAACGTAGCGTTGAACGTTCGGGCGAGTACCGCGGCGAGAGCGATGCCGTCCTCGCCGCTGGGCGTGGCTTGGTATCCGACGATCAGGCGCATGTTGCTGCCTCTCTAGTGCTGCGAATCTCTAGTGGCACGAACTGTCGGGGTCGGTGTGGCAACTCTTGGCCGGTGAGGCCGCCACGTCCAGGGATGGGTTCCGATCGAAGAAGCCGAACGGTTTGAGCCAGAACGAGACCGTGTCCGCGGGCATCACCGGCCAGTCCTCGGGCCGGGTGATGTGGTGGATGCCGAAGGTGTACCAGAGCACGACATCGGTGTTCTCGATGGACCGGTCCGCCTCGGTCCACTCGGGAAGACCGTGGTCGACGCCACTCTGGTTGACGAATTCGCCACTGGGCCAGCGTTCGTCGGGTGAATTGGGAGTCACCCACACGGTGTGACCGATGACCTGAGCGCGTTGGAACACCGGCGATGCAGGGTCGAACATCGACGGGATCGCGGCACCGGGCACGAGCTTGTAGGCCGGATGCGCACCGAGACCGTTGGTCACGTTGTCGTTGACGACCTTCCACGCTTTCTGCGTGTGCCAGTCGTAGTCCTGCTTGCCCTCGGACTCGGTCGTCAGCGGGGTGTTGAGCTGTGTCAGAGCGAGGCCGTACGGATTGTCCGGGCCCATCGGAACCTGTTTCGTCTCACTGGCATAGACGGTGTTCTCGGTGCCGTCGATGTCGAGATCGAGCCGAGCGACCAGAAAGTGCTGGTGGTAGGGCGCATAGGTCCGGTTGTCGACGAGCGTTCCCGACGGGTGGGTGCCGCCTTCGTCGAAGTGGGTGACCACCATGATTCCCGTCGCGCGGACCTCGCATTCGATGTTGCCGTCCTGGTACAAGCGCCAGTAGACGAGGTACTCGTAGTTCGCCACGGTGGCGTGGAAACTGACCGTGAGCCGACGCATACGCCGGACCTCGGCGCCGGCGTCGTGATCGACGTGCTTCCACAGGACGGCGTTGTCCTCCTCGTGGATGCAGATCGCGTTGGTGATCGTGTACGGCTCGCCCTTGCTGTTGTGCAGCACGGCGTCGAGGTACCGGATCTCACCGAGGCAGTCGCAACCGAGTTCGAGTGAGGTGGTCATGAAACCGAGACCCCATTCGCCGATGTCGAACGCAGTACGACGATAGTGGTCCTCGGTGTGATCGCGATAGGGAACGACCATCTCCGCGAACGACATTCGATTGGCGACCGACCGCACGTTCCCGTTGTCGTTGTAGGTGACGGCGTGCAGCGTCATACCCTCGCGGTAGTTGAACCCCACGCGCAGGGTCCAGTTCTGCCACGTCAACTTGTTGCCGTCCAGCTCGAACGACGGCCCGTCGGGTTGGGTGATCTCGAGGGGCTTCAGCGGCGGCCTCGTGCTCGAGTTCCTGATCCGTTCCGGAATGTGCCGTGGCACATACTCGCCCATGATCTCCGGTCGCTCGACGCGATAGGTGTCCTCGATCTCGAGCAATTCCATCGTGTTGACATCGATGACGCAGTGGAAGCCGCCGACCGGTCCTGCGTACGGATTGGCACCCGCCGCGGCCTTGACCCAGGTATCGGACCAGCCGAGGCGTCGACCCTTGTACTTCTCGGGGGTCACTGCCTCGCCGTAGGTCCAGGTGTCCATGAACACCATGTCCAGGTCGGTGATGCCTCGATCTGCAAGAGCAGCAATGACATCGGGATGCGCACGTAGTGCGGCATCGGCTTCCTCCCACTCGTCGACGGTGAAGTTCGGTTGCACGTCCGGGATGTGCGTCCAGGACTCGATGACGAGTTCGTCGAGCGAGACGACGGCCTTGAACGTCGTGTTGTCGGTTCGGTTCAGCACGACCGTCACGGCCCGGCGGGCCGGCACCGTGCCATCGGCGTCGAAGGCCGCGATCTCGGCTTTCGACGGTTCGATCATCTCGATCGAGGCGTACCGCCAGCCGTCGCCGACGGCGTGGTCCCGCGCGAGTGTGGCTGCTACCGAGCTGAATTCCTGGGCGGACAGGGGGTCCAGGGGGTGAAAGGTCATGCGATGGTCTCCGTCGAGCTCATGACGTGCTTGATGCGCGTGTAGTCCTCGACGCCGTAGGCCGAGAGATCCTTGCCGTACCCGGAGTACTTGAATCCGCCGTGGGGCATCTCGGCGACGAGTGGGATGTGACAGTTGACCCACACGCAACCGAAGTCGAGCGCGGCCGAAAGGCGAAGGCTCCGTCCATGATCGGAGGTCCACACGCTCGACGCGAGTCCGAAGTCGACGTCGTTCGCGAGGCGGATCGCCTCGTCCTCGTCGGCGAATTTCTGGACCGTCAGCACCGGCCCGAAGGTTTCCTCCTGGACGATGGGGTCGGATTGCTCGACGCCGGTGATGATGGTGGGCTCGAAGAAGAAGCCGGTGTCGCCGATGCGCTTGCCGCCGGTGGCGATGGTGGCGTGTGGGCCGATTCCTTCGACCTTGGCCTTGACCTGGCCGAAATGGTTCACGTTGTTGAGGGGTCCGTAGAACGTGTCGGGATCGTCGGGGAGGCCCACCTTCACCGACTTCGCTTTGGCGACCAACGCATCGACGAGCTGATCGTGCACGGACTCGTGTACCAGCACCCGCGTGACGGCGGTGCAGTCCTGACCGGCATTGAAGAATGCCGCGTCACCGATTCCGTCTGCTGCTTTCGCGAGGTCGACGTCGTCGAACACCACCGCAGGTGCCTTGCCTCCGAGTTCGAGGTGAGCGCGTTTGAGCTCCTTGGCCGCACCGACGGCCACCGCGATACCTGCGCGCACCGAGCCGGTGATGGATACCAACGCGGGAGTCTTGTGTTCGACGATGGCAGCACCGGTGCCGCCGTTGCCGAGAACGACGTTGAATACGCCGTCGGGAATGATGCCCTTGGAAATCTTGGCCAGCACGAGCGTGCTTTCGGGGGTCGTGTCGCTCGGCTTGAGAACGATGGTGTTTCCCGCCGCGAGTGCGGGACCGATCTTCCAGATGGCCATCATGAACGGGTAGTTCCACGGCGTCACTTGGCCGACGACACCGAGTGGTTCACGTCGGACATAGGAAGTGAAGCCGTCCATGTACTCACCTGCGGACTTTCCTTCCAGCATGCGTGCTGCGCCCGCGAAGAAGCGGATCTGGTCGGCGCCTACGGTGATCTCCTCGGCCGCGATGGTCGCCTTCGGCTGCCCGGTGTTGCGGCTCTGTGCGTCGACCAACTCGCCGCTCGCGGCTTCGATGGCGTCCGCAAGCTTCAGCAGAACCTTTTGGCGCACACCGGGCGTCGTCTTGCCCCAGGTAGCGAAAGCCTCGCGGGCCGCGGTCATTGCCGCGTCGACGTCGGCTGCGTCGGAAATCGGGGATCTGGCGACACCTGTTCGTCGACGGGGTTCACGACATCGAGAAGTTCACTGCCCGAGGGCGTCACGAACTGTCCACCGATGTAGTTCTGTAGGACCTGCACAGTCATCGTGTTCATCCCATCTTCGACACATGTTTCGGTTCTGCACAGCGTGCACCCGCCGAGTGATCTGCGCTACCCGACAAGATGTCGATTCGATTGCAACAAGACAGGACGAAGTGGTGTGCAGCTCCGTGGTTGGTGTCGGCTGACGACACCGGTACCGTCGTGCCATGACTGAGGGGAAGGCGCCGACGCAGATCGGCGACGGCATCTGGGCGTTTCTGTGGGAGCCGGGGGGCTGGGGTCAGACCAACACGGGTCTTCTCGTCGATCCTGGTTCGGCGTCGATGGTGATCGATACGGTGTGGGACGTCGACCGTGCGGAGCGGACGGCAGCCGAGACTGCGGCGTTGGTACGGGACGCGCCGATCACCGAAGTCGTCAACACCCATTCCGACGGAGATCACTGGTGGGGCAACGACACCGTCCCCGCCGACGCTCGAATCACGACCAGTTCTGCGTCGCTGCACGCGATGAAGGAAGAGACGCCGCCGTCGGGAGTGCACGCGTTCGCTTCGCTCGGCGCACTCGTCGGGTGGGTGCCAGGACCCGTCGGCGCGATGGGCGGGTACATGGATCGTGTCCGCGGCGGCGCTACCTTCCCCCGCAAGACTCCGAGGATGCCGGACCACACTTTCGACGTGACCGAGACGATCGCCGTCGGCGGCAGGGATGTGCACCTGAGGTACCTCGGTCCGGCGCACACTGTCGGCGACCTCATCGCGCACGTGCCCGACGCCGGAGTCGTGTTCACGGGTGACCTGTTGTTCATCGGGTCCACGCCGATCCTGTGGCACGGACCGCTCGGCAATTGGATCGATGCCCTCGACCACCTGCTGTCGCTCGACGCTCGGTTGTACGTGCCGGGGCACGGTCCAGTGTGTGGAACGGCCGAGATCTCCGCACTGCGTGACTACTGGACCTGGGTGGACGCGGCCGGCCGTGAACATTTCGATGCGGGCGTCGATGCACCTCACGCAGCTCGAAACATGATGCGATCCAAGGAGTTCGAGCAGTTCTCCGTGTGGGACTCGCCGGAGCGATTGGTCCTGAGCATGTCGACGCTGTATCGACTGTGGGAGGGCAAGCCGGCGGCGCCGCCGACCATAGCTCGCCGAGCGCGGGCTTTCGCAGGAGCCGGGGCGCTTCTTCGAGAGTGAGGTAGAGGGCGTCACTGCGCGGTGGTCGTCTGCGGGCTCGGGTGCGCGCTGAGCTTGCGGACCCCCGTGAAGCCCACGAGGCCGACGACGATCAGAGTGATTCCGAGCCACAGTGGCCCCGAGTCGGTGATGAGAAGCGAGACACCGACGATCCCGATGAATGCCGGGATCCAGTTGAACAATTCGATCAGCGGCAGGGGCGGATCCGTCGGGATGCCCGCAGCCATCGCCGCCTTGTTGGGAGCCACATCCGGATACCACTCGGTGAACGCGACGGCGAACAGCATGGCGCCGATCTGCAGGATCCACCCCGTCCAGAAGTTGTCCGAGGTGTCCAGCACGATGACCCCGTACAGGCCTGCCAGTGCCGAGAAGCTGAACGCGAGTGCCCACGCGAGCGTGATGCGGTAGTTGACCTTTCGGAACAATGGAGTGTCCCAGACTTCCTCCTCCACCTGTTCCTTCGCGTACTCGAGCGTGAACGGATTGCGCAGCAGAATCGAGCCGAACGCGAACACCACGAGCGCGATGTTGGTCATTTCACCCGACCACAGTTCCATCCACGCGATCGTCCCTGCCGTGGCGAAGAGCCCGATGGCCGAGATGATCGCGAAGTACGAGACGTCGAACAGTTCCATCTTCTTCACCCGGCCGCCGTTTCGGTGCCCGAGGGCGATGAACAGCACCGACAGGCCGAGGGCGATGCTTGCGGCTTCCTCGAACCTCCCGGGTCCGACGATGAGCGACATCGCGATCCACGGCGTGAGCCCCGACAACGGGGATTCGAGGAAGGCGTCGATCAGGTTGCGTTTCTTGTCGGTGGCTTTCTCGTGTCCCATCAGATGATGGTCCACGGTCGGCGCCGCCGCGGAAAGATGAAAAAGGGGGTGAAATCAGCGGACCAGATACGGTGACACCGAGCTGCGGTGTTCGTCGATGTCGAGTTCCTTGCCCAGTGGCGGGAAAGCACGCTGCGGGCAGTTCGATCGTTCGCAGACTCGGCAGCCTGCTCCGATGGGGGTCGCGACGGAAGAACCGTGTAGATCGAGCCCGTCTGCGTACACCAATCTCCCCGCATGGCGGATCTCGCATCCGAGGCCGATGGCGAAGGTCTTGCTCGGCTGGCCGTATCGGGCTGCGCGTCGTTCGACGGTACGGGCGATCCACAGGTAGCTGCGACCGTCCGGCATCTCGGCGATCTGGGTCATGATCTTGCCTGGATAGGCGAATGTCTCGTACACGTTCCACAGCGGGCACGTGCCCCCGCTCGACGAGAAATGAAAGCCCGTCGCGGACTGACGTTTGGACATGTTTCCTGCGCGGTCGACGCGTACGAACGAGAACGGCACACCGCGGAGGTTCGGTCGCTGAAGGGTCGACAGTCGGTGGCAGATCGTTTCGTAGCTGACCGAGAAGAACGCCGACAGTCGTTCGATGTCGTATCTGAAGTCCTCTGCCACGTCGTGGAACAGGTGATACGGAAGGACCGTCGCTGCGGCGAAGTAGTTGGCGAACCCGAGTACCGCCAGCTTCTTCGACTCCTCGCTCGTGAACCCTCCCTCGTCGACCATCTTGTCGAGCAGGTCCGCGCACTCGAGGTACGCGAGTTCGGCGGCGAACTTGAACATCTTCTGGCCACCTGACAGGTGCGGCGAGATCTCGAGAAGACGAGTGTCCGGATCGAACCTGTGCAGCACGTTCTCGCCGAGGTCGATCCGGTTGACGATCTTCACCTCGTGCACCGATTGCAGACGCTTGGCGATCTCACCCGCTATGTCCGCACGATGGAATCTGATGCGCGAGGTCAATTCCTCTGCCGCTGTATCCAACTCGTGGAGGTAGTTCTGACGCTGGTAGAAGTAGTCGCGTACCTCCTCGTGAGGCTTGCTGATCGCACCGCTGCCACTGCCGTCGCTGAACCGTTCCTCGGTGGCCGCCGCCAGCTGAGCCGTCGTGTTTCGGTAGCGGCGGTGCATGTTGACCATGGCCCGTGCCAGCTGCGGATGTGAGGACACCATCTGGGCGATCTCGTGGGCGTCGGCGACGATGCCCATGTCCTGATCGAGCGCGACCTCTCGGAGTTCAGCGACGAGGCGGGTGTCGTCCTCGGAGGAGAAGAACGAGGTGTCGACGCCGAAGACCTCGGAAATGCGAAGAAGTACGGGCACAGTCAGCGGACGAACGTCGTGCTCGATCTGGTTGAGATAGCTGGCCGAAATCTGGAGCTGACCGGCGAGTGCGACCTGGCTCATCTTGCGTTCGGTGCGCAACTGTCGCAGCCGCGCTCCGACGAACGTTTTCGACATGGGCGCCAGGCTACGCCTGCGAAGAAGTTACTTAACAACCTTCGCCTGGTCGGTGAAACGTCACGATCCGGATCGTTCGTCACGATTCGGTCGACCGGGGGAGCGGAACCGTCGGAAGAGGCGTATACCGAATACATGCTCGTTTGCACAGGTAACTAAGAGGGAGACACCATGTCTGACAATTTTCGTGAAGTCATGCGCGACGCGCTCGTGTTGGTCACCGGCGTCGTACTCGTGACGTCGACGATCTGGCTGCCGGTCGGCGACGACACCGGAGTGTCGGGGGCGATCCTCATCCTCGGGATGGTCTCGGCCGGAACGGCGCTGTGGGCGATGTCGAGCGCGTCGAGGTCGAGTCACTGGGCGCACGTCACGCTCGGCGCGATGCTCGCGCTGTCGCCGGTCGTGCTCGCTTTCCCTGCCGGTCTCATAGCCGCAGACATGTTCGCTCTGGTCGGGGGCGTGATCATCGCAGCAATGGGCGTTCTCGGTGTGTTGGACAGTGCTCGCGCAGCTGCTTCGTCGAGCACCCTCGTTGCTTCCTCCAAGCAAGTGCGGGCCCGGGTCGCACGGTAGAGCCAACGGGAGGACCGCGGACCATGGAGTAAAGTGATTCTGGTCACAATTGCTGACCGAAGTTCGCAAAGGACCGACTTTCTGGCTCGATTCAGACGATGCACACCAAGCCGTACGTTTGTCCGGTTAGATTTCCTCAAATTGCGTTCACGAACTGCGGTTTCTCCTACTGGCGAGTAATTAAGCCTGTCCGATCGGCGAGGTTCATACAGCCAGAAACTTCGCAACGTTAGCAAGGGGTTGTCGAAAGGTAGCCAAGATTGGCACTAGGAACAGGTAGACGGGCCTTTTTGGGTGTGCCATTGTTTGGAAGAACACCCGCAGGGCCTGGCAATGGTGTGAAGAAATTCGCACGAGCCGGCCGCACAGATCAGAAATAGAACTGGAGCTGAGATGTCGACCACCGGCACACCGAAGACCACCGAAGAGATCCAGAAGGACTGGGACACCAACCCGCGCTGGAACGGCGTGACGCGTAACTTCACCGCCGAGCAGGTTTCGAAGCTGCAGGGCACCGTCGTCGAAGAGGCAACTCTCGCTCGTCGCGGCTCGGAGGTCCTCTGGGATCTCGTGAACAACGAGGACTACATCAACTCGCTCGGTGCGCTCACCGGCAACCAGGCAGTACAGCAGGTCCGCGCTGGACTCCGCGCGATCTACCTCTCCGGCTGGCAGGTCGCCGGCGACGCCAACCTTTCGGGCCACACCTACCCGGACCAGAGCCTCTACCCGGCCAACTCGGTGCCGACCGTCGTGCGTCGCATCAACAATGCGCTGCTCCGCGCCGACGAGATCGCCAAGGTCGAAGGTGACACCTCGGTCAGCAACTGGCTCGCCCCCATCGTCGCCGACGCCGAAGCCGGCTTCGGTGGCGCACTGAACGCCTACGAGCTGCAGAAGGCCATGATCGCGGCCGGCGCTGCAGGCGTGCACTGGGAGGACCAGCTCGCGTCGGAGAAGAAGTGCGGCCACCTCGGCGGCAAGGTTCTGATCCCGACCCAGCAGCACATCCGCACCCTGACCTCGGCACGCCTCGCGTCCGACGTCGCCGACGTGCCGTCGGTCATCATCGCCCGCACCGACGCCGAGGCCGCAACCCTCATCACGTCCGATGTGGACGAGCGCGACGTGCCGTTCCTCGACGGAACCCGCACTGCCGAAGGCTTCTACGGTGTCAAGAACGGCATCGAGCCGTGCATCGCCCGTGCGAAGGCCTACGCCCCGTACGCAGACCTCATCTGGATGGAGACCGGCGTGCCGGATCTCGAGGTTGCGAAGAAGTTCGCCGAGTCGGTTCGCAGCGAGTTCCCCGACCAGCTCCTGGCCTACAACTGCTCCCCTTCGTTCAACTGGAAGGCGCACCTGGACGATTCGACCATCGCGAAGTTCCAGAAGGAGCTCGGCGCGATGGGCTTCAAGTTCCAGTTCATCACGCTCGCAGGCTTCCACTCGCTCAACTACGGCATGTTCGACCTGGCACACGGCTACGCCCGCGAAGGCATGACCGCGTTCGTCGACCTGCAGGAGCGCGAGTTCAAGGCTGCCGAAGAGCGCGGCTTCACCGCCGTCAAGCACCAGCGTGAGGTCGGCGCAGGCTACTTCGACACCATTGCCACCACCGTCGACCCGAACACCTCGACGGCAGCTCTCAAGGGCTCCACCGAAGAGGGCCAGTTCCACTAGGCCAGCCCGCCTCTTTCGGATCTTCAGCGCACTAGTCAGGCGGTCCCAGCGTTTCGCTGCGGGCCGCCTGACTCGTATGACGCCGGCTTTGGCGTTCCACGACAGAGTTACCCCCATCTCACCTGAAGCTGTTGCCCAGCAACATGACTGAAAAGGAGTGTGCCGTGACGGTTGAGCGAGTAGGCGTCGTCGGTGCCGGTCAGATGGGCGCTGGTATCGCCGAAGTATGTGCCCGCGCACACGTCGACGTGCTGGTCTGCGAACAGACACGCGAGTTGACGACCGCAGGACGCGCACGCATCCTGCGGTCGCTGGACCGTGGCGTCAGCAGCGGCAAGATCACCGAGCGCGAACGTGACCACGCCGCCCGACGGCTGCGCTTCACCTCCGATCTCG
>NZ_LVCV01000598.1 GCF_001647195.1 Rhodococcus sp. EPR-157
TCGGATTCGAGGCATATTCGCGGGCTGCTGCAGGTTGAACCGAGCGGAATACGACAGTGAGAGGCGGACGGTGAGCACGCAATCCATCGACGAACCCGGCATCCACCCCCTCGACGACCCCATCCGAGGGTCGTTGCGGGGCGCACACTCGCGGTTCGCGCGGACGGTCGGCAACACCTCCCGCTTCGATCCGGAGGTCTCACCGTTCCTCGGCCACCCGACCGTCATCGAGGAAGCGGACTTCGACGACATCATCGAGCTGTTCGGTCCCGATCAGGTCGTCTCCCTGCGTGGCGTCGACCATCGCGTTCCAGCGCACTGGCACATCGTCGATCGATTCGAACTGGTGCAGCTCGTCGGACACCACCTCGATACTCGCCCGCACCCCGATGCAGTCGTTCTGGGGGCGTCGGACGTCCCTGAGATGCTCGAACTCGTGAAGCAGACCAAGCCCGGCCCGTTCCTGCCGCGTACCCACGAACTCGGCACATACCTCGGTATCAGGGAGAGTGGCAGGCTCGCCGCCATGGCCGGAGAACGTATGCGTCCGGCAGGCTGGACCGAGATCAGCGCCGTCTGCACCGACGCTGCCTATCGAGGGAGGGGACTGGCAACCGAGCTCGTGCGGGCCGTCGGCCACGGTATCCGCGAACGCGGCGAAATACCGTTTCTGCACGCGTCGGCGTCCAACGAACGCGCCATCCGTCTGTACCTGTCGATCGGATTCGAGCTTCGCCAGCGGTCGCTGCTGACGTTGGTGCGCACGCCCTCGCGCAGTCTCGACGGTGGACCGGCATGATGATGTGGTGGCAGACTCACCGGAAACCCGCCCCGACGAGCGCTTCACCCTCGCCAGCGAACGGACGTTTCTCGCATGGATGCGGACGTCGTTGGGACTGCTCGCCGGCGGCGTAGCCGTCGTACATCTTGTTCCCGACTTCAGCACCGGATGGGTCAGGACGACGCTCGGCCTCGTGCTGATTCTGATGGCAGCATCTGCTTCGATGGTCGGTCTTCGGAGATGGCGGCAAGTGCGCAAAGCGCTCGAAACCGGTGCGCCGATGCCCGAGGCCAAAGACCTCTGGATCTTCGCCGTCGGGATCGGAGCCATCGCAGTGATGGCGGCGGTGGTGACGGTACTGGGGATCAAGTAGTCGGTCCGGTGTGTCGGACATCTCGACGCAGAGTGCACAATCGGAGCACCTAGTGGTCTTAGAGAGGGAGCAGCGCGTGGCGAAGGCTTTGAAACTTGGATACAAGGCGTCGGCGGAGCAGTTCGGTCCGCGGGAGCTCGTCGAACTCGGTGTTCTCGCCGAGCAGCACGGAATGGACTCCGCGACGGTCAGCGACCACTTCCAGCCGTGGCGACACGAAGGTGGGCACGCACCGTTCTCGCTGGCATGGATGACTGCCGTCGGCGAGCGAACCAACACGATCCAGCTCGGCACCTCGGTGTTGACGCCGACGTTCCGCTACAACCCCTCGGTCATCGCACAAGCCTTCGCGACGATGGGCTGCCTGTACCCGGGGCGGATCATGCTCGGCGTCGGCACCGGTGAAGCTCTCAACGAAATCGCGACCGGATTCACCGGCGAATGGCCCGAGTTCAAGGAGCGCTTCGCCCGGCTGCGCGAGTCCGTCCGGCTTATGCGCGAACTGTGGCTCGGAGACCGCGTCGACTTCGACGGCGAGTACTACACCACGAAGGGCGCATCGATTTACGACGTCCCCGAGGGCGGAATTCCGGTCTACATCGCGGCCGGTGGTCCCGTCGTGGCGCGGTATGCAGGGCGCGCAGGTGACGGATTCATCTGTACCTCCGGCAAGGGGATGGAGCTCTACACCGACAAACTGCTCCCCGCCGTCGAAGAAGGCGCAGGCAAGGCCGAGCGCGACGCCGGTGAAATCGACAAGATGATCGAAATCAAGATCAGCTACGACACCGATCCCGATCTGGCGCTGGAGAACTGCCGCTTCTGGGCACCGCTGTCGCTGACGCCGGAGCAGAAGCACTCCATCGAGGATCCGATCGAAATGGAGAAGGCTGCGGATGAACTGCCTATCGAGCAGGTCGCAAAGCGCTGGATCGTCTCCTCCGACCCCGACGAGGCCGTCGAGAAGGTCAAGCAGTACACCGACGCGGGCCTGAACCACCTCGTCTTCCACGCCCCCGGCCACGACCAGAAGCGGTTCCTGGAACTCTTCGAGCGCGATTTGGCTCCGAGGCTCAGGACGCTCGGGTAGCTCGGTACGGACTGCTCGCCCGGACGGTTGGCTCGCTCGCCCCACACCGCTTGAATGGTCCATCGATACGCTTCTGTCGTATCGATGGACCATTCAAGCGATGGTGGCCAGGCGCTCGGACCGCGTGAACGGCGCATCGAAGCTATCTGTTCGTATGGATGGACCATTCAAGCGATGGTCGACGGGTCAGCCGCGGGACCATTCGAGCGATGGTCGACGGGTCAGCCCGCGGACAGCGCGAACATCCTCATGTCCCGGTCGGTGCGATTCTTGTACTCCCCGTACACGCGGACCATGTCGTTGAAGGCGTCGTAGATTCTTGCTTTCTCGGCGCCCGTGACGGGTGTTGCTGTGACGGGGATCTTCTTACCCCCGATTGCGACGGTTGCGTGGGGGTCGGCGAGGAGATTCGACGTCCACGCCGGATGGTGCTGCTGCCCGAAGTTGCTCCCGACGACGAAGAGCCGATCACCCTCGCGGTAGTACAGCAGCGGTGACGTACGAGGTTTGCCGGACTTGCGGCCCATCGTGGTCAAGAGCACGACCGGCGCGGCGATGGGGCCGAGAACAGTGAAGCGGCCGTTGGTGCGTTCGAGTAGCGCTCTGTCGACGCCCGCCAGGTTTCTGATCACCCACGAACCGGGCTTGGTCGCCGCGAACGCAATCGCGGGCTTGCGGATGAAGCTGGTCTCGCTGCCCCAACGGACGTCGGGAAACGGTGATTCGGCCATGACCGATCTGACTCCCGCAGGTCACGTTCTGTCAACTATCGACCCGCTACGCTGGCGGGCATGGCCGAGCCAGCATCGAGCATCTATATCGCCTCACCCGAAGGTGACACCGGGAAGTCGACCATCGCATTGGGAGTGCTGCAGATGTTGTGCGCCTCCGCTGCCCGCGTCGGGGTGTTCCGTCCCATCGCCCGGTCGACGACGGAGACCGACTACATTCTCGAACTCCTCCTCGACCACACGACGGCGGATCTGTCGTACGAGCAGTCACTCGGTGTCTCGTATGAGGCGGTCCATTCGGATCCCGATGCCGCACTCGGTGACATCGTCGCAAAATTCCACGACGTCGCAGCCCAATGCGACGCAGTGGTCATCGTCGGCAGCGACTACACCGACGTCGCTAGTCCCAGCGAACTGAGCTTCAACGCGCGTATCGCGGCGAACCTCGGTGCACCGGTTCTTCTCGCGTTGAGTGGATCGGAGAGGTCGACTGAAGAAATCGTGCAGCTGGGGCAGCTGTGCCAGGCCGAGCTTCGTCAGCATCACGCGCACCTCGCCGCGGTCGTCGCGAACCGTTGTGATCCCGACAAGCTCGACGAGATCACTTCCGCACTCGAACCTCTCGGTGTGCCCGCGTGGAGTTTGCCCGAGATCCCGCTTCTCATTGCACCGACCATGTCCGAGCTGCTCGACGCCGTCGACGGCGAGCTGTACAGCGGCGACGCGGAACTGATGCAGCGCGAGGCATTACACGTCATGGTGGGCGGTATGACGGCCGAACACATCCTCGAACGCCTCACCGAAGGCGTCGTCGTCATCGCACCTGCGGACAGGTCCGACGTCCTCCTCGCTCTCGTCAACGCGCATGACGCCGAAGGATTTCCGTCGCTGGCCGGCATCATCATGAACGGCGGGATCGAGCCACACCCGGCCATCGCGCGCCTGGTCGCGGGACTCGGTCCGCGCCTGCCGATCCTGACTACCGACCTCGGTACCTTCGATACCGCATCCGCCGCTGCCAAGGTGCGGGGCCGGGTGGCGGTGGGTTCGCAGCGCAAGGTCGACACCGCGTTGAGCTTGATGGAGCAGCGAGTCGACGCGCGCACGCTGCTGGACCGACTCGAACTCAGTATTCCGTCGATCACCACTCCACAGATGTTCGAATACCAGCTCATTCACCGAGCGCGGGCACATCAGAAGCACATCGTACTGCCCGAGGGCGGCGACGACAGGATCCTCAGAGCAGCGGGTCGATTGGCGCAGCGACAGGTCGCCAAGCTGACCATTCTCGGCGAAGAGGGCCCGATCCGAAGGCGAGCCGCCGAGCTGGGCGTCGACCTCGACGGGGCACAGGTGCTCGACCCCAAGACCTCCGAATACATGGAGGACTTCGCGGCCGAGTACACCGAGCTGCGCAAGCACAAGGGCATGCGTATCGAACGTGCCCGCGAGATCATGACCGACATCTCGTACTTCGGAACCATGATGGTGTACAAGGGAATCGCCGACGGCATGGTCTCCGGCGCCGCCCACACCACAGCCCACACCATCCGACCCTCCTTCGAGATAATCAAGACAGCCGACGGCGTCAATACCGTATCGAGCATCTTCCTGATGTGTCTGTCGGATCGTGTTCTTGCGTACGGTGATTGCGCGATCGTGCCCGATCCTACGGCAGAGCAACTGGCCGACATCGCCATCTCATCTGCTGTCACCTCGGCGCAGTTCGGCATCGAACCACGTGTCGCGATGCTGTCCTACTCGACCGGCGACTCCGGCAGCGGAGTAGACGTCGACAAAGTCCGCGAGGCCACTCGTCTTGTCCGCGAGCGCAACCCGGAGTTGCTCGTGGAAGGTCCCATTCAGTACGACGCCGCGATCGAGCCGTCGGTCGCGAAGTCGAAGCTACCGGACTCCGAGGTGGCGGGGCGCGCGACGGTGTTCATCTTCCCCGACCTCAATACCGGAAACAACACCTACAAGGCCGTCCAACGCAGCGCCGGCGCCGTCGCGGTCGGCCCTGTACTGCAGGGGCTTCGCAAGCCGGTGAACGACCTGTCCCGTGGGGCACTCGTCGAAGACATCGTCAACACCGTTGCGATCACGGCGATCCAGGCTCAGAGTATCGAAGAGGGGAACCGGGCGTGAGCGTCCTCGTCGTCAACTCGGGCTCGTCCTCGGTCAAGTTTCAGCTGGTGGATCCGGCATCCGGGGAATCGTTGGCCTCGGGGCTCGTCGAGCAGATCGGTGAGTCCGAGGGGCGCGTCGTACTCGAGCACCGCGGCTCCGAGACCGAGAATCGACGCGAGATACCCGATCACGGCGTCGGACTCGCGGTTGCCTTCGAGATGCTCGAGGCCTCCGGTGTCGAACTGGGTTCGGACGTGACCGCGGTCGGACACCGCGTCGTGCACGGGGGAGAGGTCTTCTACCGGCCGACGCTCATCGACGATGATGTGCTGCAGCAGATCTCTGATCTCAGTGCTCTTGCGCCTCTGCATAATCCGCCCAACGTGCTCGGAATCGAAGTGGCCAGAAAGCAGCTTCCCGACGTGCCCCATGTCGCAGTGTTCGATACGGCGTTCTTTCACGGGCTTCCCGCCGCTGCGGCGACGTACGCCATCGATCGAGATGTCGCGAAAGCGCACGGCATTCGCAGGTACGGCTTCCATGGAACGTCGCACGAGTATGTGTCGCAGCAGGTTACGCGATTCCTCGGGCGCGAGGGTCTGAACCAGATCGTGCTGCACCTCGGTAACGGAGCGTCCGCGTCCGCCATCCGCTCCGGCGTTCCGATCGACACCTCGATGGGGTTGACCCCGCTCGAGGGCCTGGTGATGGGAACCCGCAGCGGCGACATCGACCCGGGCGTCGTCATGCACCTGAAACGCAGCGCGGGCATGGACGTGAACGCCATCGACCAATTGCTCAACCGAGCATCCGGGCTCAAAGGGCTCGCCGGAGTCAACGACTTTCGCGTACTCGGCCGCAACATCGACAACGGCGACGCCGACGCGAAACTTGCGTACGACGTCTACATCCACCGGCTGCGCAAGTACATCGGCTCCTACATGGTGATACTCGGTCGGCTCGATACCATCACTTTCACCGCTGGGGTAGGTGAGAACGCCGCAGGTGTTCGCGCGGACGCACTCGCGAACCTCGAAGGATTCGGTATCGAGATCGATGCCGAGCGAAATGCAGTGCGCAGCAGAGAACCTCGAATAGTGTCGTCCGACGCGTCGACGGTGACGGTGCTCGTGGTCCCCACCAACGAAGAACTGGCAATCGCTCGAGCCACCCAGCAGGTGACTCAGAACAGCGATTGAGGCCTGATCGCGTTCGCCAGATCGACGAGGGTGTACCGGTGCGCGCGGTCGGTTGCGTTGCGTGCCAACGCCCGAAGCCCAGCCTCGGTGCCGGTACGCAGACCGGTCTCGGTGAACGGCGCGCCGAGGATCGGCTCGCGCTCCGCCTCCACCGCGTGACCCGATCGGACCCAGTCCATCGCCATGGCCAGAACCAACGTCCGCATCTGAAGGGCGCGAGGTTCGCGACCGGGGAGCATTGCAACTCGCCGGGCGGCCTCCCGGAAGTCCTCCTCCTCCAGATCCGGTGACGGACGATCCATCAACAACGTCAGCACGCTCGTCATCCTGGCCACG
Source organism: Rhodococcus sp. EPR-157 (assembly GCF_001647195.1). Classification (GTDB taxonomy): domain Bacteria; phylum Actinomycetota; class Actinomycetes; order Mycobacteriales; family Mycobacteriaceae; genus Rhodococcoides. Next base: position 6,641 of record NZ_LVCV01000598.1, read on the forward strand.
GCATAGTGACGCGAGCTGATGGGAACCTGATCGAGCACCTCCACCGCTGCCGCCGGATCGCTGCGGTACATCATCTGCCTGGCAAGGCCGAACGCCGAGCTCACCACCGCGCGATTGGTACGCCACACCGACAGATAGTAGGACTCGGCGCAGGCCCGCCACTTCTCGCGTTCGTCCGTGTCCAGTCGCAGGGTGCCTTCCATGATCAATTCGGCGCTCGCAGCCAGGGCGATTTTGGGCGCGAGCTCGCCGGGCATGGCGTCGAGCACCTTCTCGAAATGGTTGGACGCGTCGTTGAACTCGTTCTTGAGCAATCCGATGAGTCCGGCGTACCACTCGACTCGCCACGGATCGGGACCGTCGGTACGTACCTGCTTCAGAACCGATTCTGCCGTCCCGGTGTCGCCCAGATCGATGTGGGCTTTGACCTCTGCCAGTGTGATCTCCAGACCGCCGGGTGACCCGTCGGCGAATCGCTCGATTCCGTTACGACGCGCGTGTGCAAGCGAATCCAGCGTTTGCTGGGGCGCGCTGTGCACCGCTGCCGCGAGAAGCGGCGCGCTGGGGTCGAGGGGGTCGACCAGGGGCACCGGAAGAGCCGACACGACCTCCCTGGCACTGATCCGGTCGCCGCGTATCTTGCCGTCGACATAGGTGTCGGTCCGACCGACCGACTCCTCCGTACCGAACGTGGTACGCGGAGGGCTGAACGCCGTTGACAGTCCGGGGCGTTCGGTCCCGGTCTGCAGGGCGAGAATCTCGCGGAGCACACCCGTCGCCTGGCTTGCCAGCACCTCGGCCGATGAAAACCTCTGTGTCGGATCGGGATTGGTTGCGCGCAGGAGTAGCCGCTTGAACGACGGATACTTGCGGAGCAGTTCGTGGTCCTCCTCCGACGGAATGCCCGCGTCGTACTTCCCCTTCGTCGACGGCATATCGAGAGTGAGGACCGCAAGCGTGCGCCCGGCCGTGTAGATGTCCGACGCCACCGTCGGACCTGTCTCGACGATCTCCGGCGCCTGGTATCCGGCTGTGCCGTAAAGGTATCCGTAGTCCTCGATCCCGGCCACCGCCCCCAGATCGATGAGCTTGATCTGGTCGTCGGTGACCATGATGTTCTCCGGCTTGAGGTCGTTGTAGACCAAACCGATCGAGTGCAGATACGCGAGCGCAGGCAGAACTTCCAGCACGTAGGCGATTGCCTGTTCGACGGGCATCCGGGCGGACGTATCGCCCTGGGCGGACAGAATTTCCCGCAGCGATTGACCACCGACGTACTCCATGACGATGAAGCCGATCTTGGTGCCATCGGATCTAAGCTGTTCGACGAAGTTGTAGATCTTCACGACGCCCGGATGTGCCACCTCGGCGAGGAATTGGCGCTCCGCCACCGCAACTGCGTGAGCCTCGTCGTCGCCGAAGTGCAAGAGCCCCTTGAGGACCACCCAACGGTCACTGACATTGCGGTCGATCGCAAGATAGACCCAACCGAGGCCACCGTGCGCGATGCAGCCTTGGACCTCGTACTGCCCGACGACAAGGTCACCGGGTTCGAGGAGTGGCGTGAAGTCGAACCGCGCCCCGCAGTGCGGACAGATTCCCGACGGATTATCTGGCTCACCTTCGGCGTTCCGACCGACCGGCGAGTTGCACTTCCAGCAGAAGCGTTTCCGCGCAGGCACAGTCGGATCGGACATGACCGCGGTAGCTGGATCGACAGGATCGACCCGCGGGATCTCCACCAAGCCGGCGCCGAGGCGTCGCCTTGTGTCCGTGCGGTGCGATCGGCTCGAGCGGGTTCGCCCCGACGTCCGCGAGGAACGAACCGGGGTCGCGGCTGTGGCCTGCGTTCGAGCTACTGCTTGTGTTCGGTCGACTGCTTGTGTGCGATCAACAGCTTGGGTTCGGTCGACTGCCTGGGTCTGCTGCGAGGGTGCGGTCGTCGGGCCCGTCGGAGTGTCGGAATCGCGAGTACTCATACTTTGCCCGTCAGTCCACGTACTGGGGGAAGGGTGCGCCGGGGGAGCTGCCCATCACGCTGAGCCAGCGGTCGTACAGGCGATTCCAGGTCCCGTCGCGGCGGATCCGTTCGAGCGTTCCGTTGACGAACCGGACCAAATCCTCGCTCTCCTTCTTGATTCCGACGCCGTAAGGCTCCGGGCTCAGGCTGTCACCGACGATCTCGAGGTACGGATCCTGCGCGGCCAGACCGGCGAGGATGGCGTCGTCGGTACTGATGGCGTCGACCTGCCTCTGCTGAAGCACGACGAGACAATCAGACCACATCGGCACCGTCGTGATCTGTGCCGTCGGCACGATTTGCTGAAGCCTGCGCAGCGACGTCGTGCCGTCCACCGCGCAGACCCGCCTGTTCGCCAGGTCCGCAACTCCGTTGATACCGGAACCGCGCACGGCGAGCACTCGATGCTGCGCCTGGAAGTACACGGTGGAGAACGACACCTCCTCCTTGCGGGCGCACGTGATGGTCATGGTCTTGACCACGACATCTACCGTCGAATCCTGCAGTGCCTCTACACGTTCGGCGGACGTGAGGATTCTGAAGTCGACGCGCTCGGGATCGCCGAAGAGGTCGCGTGCGATCTCGCGGGCGATGTCGACATCGAATCCGACGAGCTTGCCCGTCATCGGATCGAGAAAGCTGAAAAGGTTGCTGCCGGTATCGAGACCCACGATCAGTCGCCCCCGCTCCCGCACGGCGTCCACCGTCGGAGTCGGTGGTGCGTTCTCTGCGGCCACTCCGGCCGGCGTCGGACGAAGGCTGGCAGTGGGTCTGGCGCACTGGGGTTCGGTGGAGCCGGGCTCGGGAGCATCGGTGGGCGGGCCTGCACCGTCGGGAAGCGGTGGCTCGGTGTAGCTGATCTCGGCTTCGGGCGGCAGTGCCGGTGTGGCCACGCAGCCCGTGGTGAGGATGCCGACGAGTATCAGTGTCAGGAGTGCAAGGAGTTTGTTCACAGGTACTCACGCAACCTAGGGATGAGGCCGACGGCCAGTGTCGCTGCCGCGGCGATCGTGAGAATGACTGCGCCCGAGGACAATCCGGTCAGAGAGGACTTGGCGCGTTCCACGTTGCCGCGAAGTTCACCTCGTGCGTTCTCGATACCATCGATCAACATCTCGTCGAGTGCATCGAACTGGAAGGCCGAATCGACCACCCCACTCCCCGTCGCAATCGTGACCGCGGTGTTGAAGTCACCCACGGCCAATGCACCGTCGATCCGCTCGTGAGCCGTCTGCCATTTGGCGAGCGATTGGGTCATCGCCGCGTCATCCTCGAACAATTCTCCGAGTTTACGTGTGTTCTCGTCGAATTCGGCGTCGTACTCCCGTGCACTTCCTCGGCGGACGAGGTTGAGGGTCTCGTCGGATCGGGCCTGCTGCGCGAGAATGAAACCTGTGGTCAATTTCTGCAGCGGCGTGACGCCTCGGTCGAGGGCGCGATCGGTCGAAGTTGACGAGATCAGACCGGCCACCAACATCCACCCGAGCAGAATCGCGACCATCGCCGAGGCCGTCAGAAATCCCAGGTTCAGCGTGCGGTGCGTCCGAGCTGACAGGTATATCTGAGCCAGTACCAGCAGCGCGAGAGTCACGACGATCATTCCGATGGCGAACACGGGTGGATTGACGAATCGCTCCTGATCGGTCGACACCCGCGAAGCCTGCTCGGTGTACAACCGTTCGGCCCGGGGGAGGAGCGAGGTCTGCATCAAGGTCGACGCCTCGCCCAGGTACGACGCGCCGACCGGGTTGCCGCTGCGATTGTTGGACCGGGCCGTCTCCACCAGGCCGGTGTATACCGGCAAGGCAGCCCCGATCTCGGTCAGCGCGGTGCGGGCCTCGTCGTCGGTCTCGCCGAGACCGCCGGACGCGCGAATGATCTCGGCCCCGGCCTCACCGATGGCCTGGGCGTAGCGATCGCGAACCTCCTGCGGTTCCAGGCCGCCGGAGATGAATGCCGTCGACGCTGCGGCATCCGCGACCGAGAGGGCGCCGTAGAGGTTCTGAGCCGAATTGGCCAGTGGCTCTGTGCGCACCAGCAACGAATCGAGTGTTTCTGCCCGGTCGGACACCGCCCCCGCTGTCACGAAGCCGGTGCCGACCGTCGCCAGAACCAGGAGCACTCCGAGAGCGATCATGCGCACCGGCGTCGACCGCGCCAGCCGTTGCAGCTCGCGTCTCGAGTCGCTTCCCGAGGACGAAGCTGCTGTCGTGGGAGGTACGGCAGCAGTGGGTGTCGTGCCGACCACATTCACAGGTTCGAGCATATAAGTTCCGGGCCGTCACGCGTACGTGGACGGGGAAGACCCACGAAGAACGGTCCCCTAAGGTAGTGCAGTATGCGCGGCGACGGTGACGGGTGGGTAGTCGGAGAGAACGGCACGCGACACTGGGGTAAGCATGGTGCCGCCGGCCTGCTGCTTCGCGCGCCCTCGGCCGACGGCGAGCCGACGGTGTTGCTCCAGCATCGAGCGCTATGGAGTCATCAGGGTGGCACGTGGGCCCTCCCCGGCGGCGCGAAGGACTCTCACGAGAGCAGCGTCGTCGCCGCAGTACGCGAGGCTGACGAGGAAGCCGGAATCGGTTCCGAGCGGTTGCACGTTCGCGGTGAGAAGGTCACCGCACGGGTCGCGAGCGGGTGGTCCTACACAACGGTGTTCGCGGACGCGGAAGTACAGCTGGACACGACGCCGAACGGCGAAAGTACGGAATTGCGCTGGGTCCCTGAGGTGATGGTCGATCAGCTGCCGCTTCATCCGGGTTTCGCCGCCAGCTGGCCGGCGTTGCGCTCGGAGCCTCTTCGGGTTCTTCTGGACACTGCGAACGTTCTCGGGTCACGTCCCGATAGCTGGTGGAAGGACCGTAGCGGCGCGACGAAAGCGCTGCTGACCTCGCTTGCGGACGTGCTGCCGCGCACCGTCGAGCTACCCGGTGGGAGTTTCGGGTGGTTGAGGGAAATCGAAGCGGTACTCGAAGGCGAAGCGCGGGCAGCGCAGTTCGAGGATATGCGTATCCCCGTATTTCACGCGTCGGGCAGTGGCGACGACGAACTCGCCCGGCGAGCCCACGAAGGGTCCGCCTTGACCGCGCTCGTCACCGCGGACCGCGAACTCAGAGCACGACTGCCGACGACGGTGCACGTCCTGTCGCCGTCGACCGTGCTCGGCTGGCTGGACTAGCTCCGTTTCAGCTTCTGTGACAGTTCCTGTGCCGCGGCCTGCGGATCCCGTGCTTGCGTGATGGCACGGACCACCACGATCCGATCCGCACCTGCGGCGAGGACTTCGTCGACATTGCCGGCGTCGACGCCGCCGATGGCGAACCACGGGCGCGACGGCGCAGATTCGGCGGTGCTGCGCAGAAGCTCGAGTCCGGCCGCCGTGCGATTCGGCTTGGTGGGCGTCGCCCACACCGGTCCCGTCGCGAAGTAGTCGACGCCGTCCTCGATGGCGGCCAGACTCGCCTGGTTGCGATTCTGCGTCGAACGACCGATGACGACGTCGGGCCCGAGGATCTGTCGCGCATAGTGCACGGGCAGGTCGTTCTGACCGAGATGCAGCACGTCGGCATTCGACGCCAACGCGAGATCCGCCCGATCGTTCACGGCCAGGAGCGCACCGTGGCGCCGGGTGGCGGCAGACAGAATCGCCAGCGCAGCGAGCTCGTCCTTGGCTTCGAGGGGACCGAACTCCCGCTCACCGGCCGAATTCTTGTCGCGGAGCTGAATGATGTCGACGCCGCCGGAGAGCGCAGCCTCGGCGAACTGGGCGAGGTCGCCGAGCTCGCGCCTGGCGTCGGTGCATAGATACAGGCGGGCCGAGGTCAACCGCTCGCGCGCCGATTCGTTACGGGAGCTCTGAGTGGGATACACAGTGCAAAGGTAGTCTGTGACCAGTTGGTCGATACACGGGAGTCCTGGGGTACGCAGGGCTGAGAGTGGACACGCCGTCCTTACCGTCAATACCTGAACCGGATCATGCCGGCGCAGGGAGTGAGGTGGTTGTGAGATGTCCGGAACCCTGGCAGTCGTCGGCGGCGGTGTCATCGGCCTGGCGGTAGCAGTACGGGCCGCGCGTGACGGCTGGTCGGTGCGGTTGTACGACCCAGCCGTCGGATCAGGGGCGTCGTGGGTCGCGGGCGGCATGCTTGCTCCGCTGTCTGAGGGTTGGCCGGGCGAACACGAACTGCTGGCACTGGGCGCGCACTCGCTGGCGCGGTGGCCGGAGTTCGCTCGCTCGCTTCCCGGTGACGTGTTCTCCTCGACCGGTTCGCTCACCGTTGCACTCGACGCCGCCGACGCCGAGGACCTGCGGACCATCGCCGAATTCGTCGGGCAGCAGGGGCACGAGCTCGAGATCCTCGGTCGCGCGCAGATTCGTGAACTCGAACCCTCGCTGGCACAGAACATTCGCCTCGGGCTTCTCGCGCCCACCGAGCTGG
>NZ_LVCV01000599.1 GCF_001647195.1 Rhodococcus sp. EPR-157
GTGACGGATCCGAACGCCGTGCTCGCATCGAACACCTCGTCCATTTCGATCATGAAGTTGGGAACCGCAACGAAAGCACCCGACCGCGTCGTCGGATTGCACTTCTTCAATCCGGTGCCGGTGCTCCCTCTCGTGGAGCTCGTCACCACGCTCAAGACCAGCGACACCGTCGCCGAGCGGGCCGAGAGGTTTGCCGGTGACGTGCTCGGCAAGCAGGTAGTTCGCTCCGCCGACCGTTCCGGCTTCGTCGTCAATGCGCTTCTCGTGCCGTACCTGCTCTCCGCGATCCGCATGGTCGAGTCCGGGTTCGCCACCAAGGAAGACATCGACAAGGCAACGGTTCTCGGTCTCGCCCACCCGATGGGTCCGTTGGCGCTGGCCGACCTCGTCGGGCTCGACACCGTCAAATCCATCGCCGACTCCATGTACGCAGAATTCAAGGAACCGTTGTTCTCGGCGCCGCCGCTGTTGCTTCGGATGGTCGAGGCAGGCCTGGTCGGCAAGAAGACCGGGGCTGGCTTCTACCGGTACGAGAACGGCCGAGTCGCCCGCTGAAATGCGCATGCGCGCCGGTCTCCAGGGCGCTCGGTTGGTCGTGGGCGCTCCGCGCCCAGTGGCGTGGTTAAGCGCATTCCGGTGCACTTAACCACGCCACTGGCGGCGGAGCCGCTCGGCCTTCATACGGCCGAGGCGCTGGCAACTGACGCTGTCTCTGCGTAACTTGGTTGCAGCGGCGCGACGGTGCGTCGACGAGCGGAACAGGGGACAAAAAGGTGAGCAAGTCGAATAAGTCGGGTGGGTTCCTTCCCAAGGCGTTCGGACTCGGATTGGCTGCGACGGGTGCAGCTCACTTCGTCGTTCCCGAAGCGTTCGAAGGCATCACCAAGCTCCCGTTCCCGAAAGACACCAGGGACTGGATCAGCCGCAACGGCGCAACCGAGCTGGCTGTGGGTGCAGCTATCGCATACCCGAAGACCCGCACCATCGGGCTCGTAGGACTCGGCGCGTACGTGGGCTGGCTGGGCTTCAATATCGCTCGAAACAGCTGAGCTGGAGCCGGTCGATGTCGTGAATCACTCCTGTCATCTGGGAATACCCAGCTGACAGGAGTGTCCGCATTGCATTGCTACCGATGCGTAGGTAGCAATGTAGCTATGACTTCAGCTACCGCATACACAGCGACTTCCGCCGACGCCCCGCTCGAGAAGGTCACCATCGATCGACGTGAGCTCGGTCCGAAGGACGTTCTGATCGAGGTCAAGTTCGCGGGCATCTGTCATTCCGACATTCACACCGCTCGGAACGAATGGGGCGGCACCAACTACCCCGTCGTTCCCGGACACGAAATCGCGGGCATCGTTGCCGAGGTCGGCTCCGGCGTCAGCAAGCACAAGGTCGGCGACCGGGTCGGCGTCGGCTGCTTCGTCGACTCCTGCGGCGAGTGCGAAGCCTGCCTCGCGGGCGAGGAGCAGTACTGCTTCAAAGGCGTCACCGCCACCTACAACTCCAAGCTCGCCGACGGTTCCGTCACCCAGGGCGGTTACTCGACACACATCGTCGTCACCGAGGGTTTCGTACTGTCGATCCCCGAGGGCATCGAACTCGACGTCGCTGCACCACTGCTCTGCGCAGGAATCACCCTCTACTCCCCGCTCGAGCACTGGGGAGCCGGTCCGGGCAAGAAGGTCGCCATCATCGGCTTGGGCGGACTCGGCCACGTCGGCGTCAAGATCGCACACGCTCTCGGTGCCGAGGTCACGGTCCTGAGCCAGACGCTCAGCAAAGAGGAAGACGG
>NZ_LVCV01000600.1 GCF_001647195.1 Rhodococcus sp. EPR-157
CCGTCTCCGCCGAGATCGACATGGACAAGCACATGTCGCTGCTGGCGATCAACGGCTCGCTCGTCATCCTCGGTTTGCCGTCCGAGCCCATCAAGGTCCGCGGATTCACCCTCGCTGCAAACCGTCGTAGCCTCGCCGGCTCGATGGTCGGTGGCATCGCGCAGACCCAGGAGATGCTGAACTTCTGCGCCGAGCACCACATCGGCGCCGAGATCGAGACGATCCCCGCGGACAAGATCAACGAGGCATACCAGCGGGTGCTGAAGAGCGACGTCCGCTACCGCTTCGTCATCGACGCCGCAACGTTCTAGAACACCTGACGTGCGCCCTGTACGTTGTCGATCGAACGTACAGGGCGCATTCAGCTGTTCGCCAGGCGCTGCTTCTCGACCTCGACATCGAAATCGGCTGCAGGCCAGTCGAGTTCGAGTCTTTCGAGTGCGTCGATCAACAATTCGATGACCGCAAGGCGGCTGTACCACTTACGGTCGGCCTGAATGACATGCCATGGCGCGTAATCGGTGTTCGTGCGGTCGATGACGCGTTGGTATGCGAGCCGGTACTGAGGTAGAAATCCGCGCTCGGTGACGTCTCCCGGGTTGTACTTCCAGTACTTGTCGGGCCGGTCGAGCCGTTCCTGCAGGCGGACGCGTTGCTCCTCCGGCGAGACGAACAGGGCGACTTTGACGATGAGCGTTCCCTCGTCGACCAATTCCTTTTCGAATGCGTTGATCTCGTCGAAACGGGGCTCCCACACCTGGCGCGGGACCAGATTGTGGACGGCGACAACCAGCACGTCCTCGTAGTGCGAACGGTCGAATACACCTATCTTGCCGCCCCCAGGTAGCTGATTTCTGATTCGCCACAGGTAGTGGTGTTCGCGCTCCTCTTTCGTGGGCACTCCGAACGACGCGAGATCGACACCCTGCGGATCGACCAACCCGATGACATGTCGGACCATCCCGCCCTTACCCGCGGTGTCCATTCCCTGTAGTACCAACAGGATCGAGCGCAGATCACCGGATCGTCCGTTCGCGTACAGCTTCTCCTGCAGAGCGGAGAGCACCTCGCCGCGCTCGGCAAGCAACTCCTCCGCGTCTACTTTGGTGCCCTCGAAACCGGGGGTCAGTGAGAAGTCGATTTCTTCGACGCGAGTGTCGTCGGTCGCCCGGAGTATCTGTGCCGCAGGCGTCGACCAGAGGTTCGTACTCTTCTTCGAATGCTTGGCCATGGGCTGACCTTAGTCGCACTAGGCTGGTTCACATGGCTCCGAAACTGGCTTCCGCAGAATCCGTCGAGCGCGAGGAGTTGCTCGAATTCATTCGTCCGCGTCACCATTCGACGCTTATCGCGCACAAGCGTGATGGTGGGCTGCAGGTCTCTCCGGTGACATCCGGTGTCGATTCCGAGGGGCGCATCGTCATCGCGTCCTACCCGGAACGCGCCAAAGTGGTCAACATCAGACGACATTCGGCGGTGACGGTCTGCGTGCACTCGGACGAGTGGAACGACGCCTACGTCCAGGTCGAGGGCACCGCCGAGATCCTCGATGTACCCGACGCCGTGGAACCTCTCGTCGAGTACTTCCGCAGTATCGCGGGCGAGCATTCGGATTGGGACGAGTACCGAGAGGCGATGCTGAAGCAGGGGAAGTCGTTGATACGCATCACGATCGAATCCTGGGGCCCGATCGCCCAGGGAGGATTCCCACCAGGGAGAGTGTGACAAGCCCACCAGGGAGAGTGTGACGAGCCCGCCCGTCAGCCCTGGAGGGGCGCGGCGAACAACGGAACCGCGTTCTCGATCGCGTACTGCGTTCCCGACGCCGACCCGCTGGAGAAGGCGTCACTGAGGTTCTTGTCGTCGAGAACTACGAGTCGCCCGTCGCGGGCAACCGGAAGACCTTGTATGGAGGGGTCGTCGGTGATGATGTCGGCGGTGCCTCCGATCGGAAACATGACCGTCAGGTCGGCGTCGAGCTGCGCGACGTTCTCGGCAGAGAGGTCGACGGAGAACTTGCCGTCCGCGGCCTGCGACTGGATCGCTTCGGAGTTGACGAACCCGAGCCTCTTCATGAACTCGACACGTGCGTCTCCGTCGACGTACGCACCGAGCTGGCCGCTGTACACCGTGCCGACAGCGACGGTCTTGCCGGCGAACTCGGGGTTGGCTGCCACCGCGGCCTCGAAGTCCGCGTTGGTCTCGTCGACGAGTTGCGCACCCTCTTCGGACTTCCCGAGAGCGTCGGCGACCAGCTGGGTCTGCGCGTCCCACGTAGTGCCATATGCGATCTCGGCGCCGACGGGTGCGCCGACGGTCGGCGCGACCTCGGACAGTTTGTCGTAGAGCTCCGGATCGTTGGTGCTTCGGGTCCACAGGATCAGGTCGGGCTCGAGAGCGGCCACCGACTCGACCTCGACGTCGTAGGTGCCGAGGATGGTCGGCGCGCCGTCGTAGGACTCCTCGACCCATGGCCCGAGGCCGTCTCCGCCGACGCCGAGCCAGTCACTGGCACCGACGGGTTGGACCCCGAGGGCGAGCGCGGTCTCTGCGTCGGACCATCCAAGGGCAACGACCCGCTGCGGGTTCTCGGGGACGGTCACGTCACCGAAGATCGTCGACACCGTGGGGCCGTCGGCTGCCGAGTCCGAGTCGGAGCTGCTGCACGCGGACATCGTCAGTGCTGCGAGGGCAACGACAGCGGGGATCAGAGTCGACAAACGGGTTTTGCGCATAGGCTACGCTAACCTACGTTGTTGGTTTTCGAGAACTGCTCGACCAGCGCGTCGCAGAATGCAGGAAGGTCGTGGGGGTTGCGACTGGATACGAGGTTCCCGTCGACGACGACTTCCTCGTCGACGACCGTTGCGCCGGCATTGCGGATATCGGTGCGGATGCTCGGGTACGACGTCAACGTGCGACCTCGAACGACATCGGCCTCCACCAGCATCCACGGCCCATGGCAGATGACTCCGACCGGTTTGCCGGACTCGACGAACCGCCGCACGAAATCGACGGCATCGAAATCCGTACGCAAGGTGTCGGGATTCGTCGTGCCACCGGGCAGGATCAGGGCGTCGAAATCGTCGACCGACACATCCGCGACGACGTTGTCGACGGCAAAGGTGTTCGCGGCGTGAACGTCGCTCGTCATGGCCTGAATGTCTCCGTGCGTGAGGGAGACGAGAGTGGTTGTGGCACCGGCAGACTGCACGGCGTCGCGCGGTTGCACCAGTTCGACTTCTTCGACACCGTCGGTGGCGAGAATCGCCACACGGCATCCGGACAGTGGTGAATTGCTCATGTGACCAAGGTTGTCCGTCTCGATGTCTTTTCAAACTGAGCGCCCTGAGTAGTCTCAGGCACATGAGTTCAG
>NZ_LVCV01000601.1 GCF_001647195.1 Rhodococcus sp. EPR-157
CCGAAGCCGACCCCGCCGACTTCGTCGACCAGCACATCGAGGTGCCGATCGACGACGAGGAGCGCTAGGTCGCCTCGGCTGCGCCAGGCTCCGATTTCGCGTCGACCAAGGGATGCGGCTGCGACTTGAACTTCGCCGGCGAGCCGTCGGCCATCGCAACGCCGTGCACTCCGCCCCACGTCATCATGCACAGGTAGTCGATGAGGTCCTCGGCGGACATCGACTTGTTGGAAATCCACCAGTGCGTAGCGAGTTGAACCGCGCCGACGATCGCGAACGCCCATGGGACCGAGCCGCCTGAGTCCATCTCGCGGACCCGTAGGCGTTCGCCCAGCACCGTGGCCAGCAGCTCCGCGATCATCCGCTCCGACTCGGCCACGACGTCGCGGTTGGTTCCGGCGTTGTTGGCCATGACGTAGAGGTAGACCTCGGGATCGGTCGCGACCGTCTCGACGTATGCCGCGATGACCGCCCGGGTGAGGTGATACTCGTCGAGTTCCTCGGAGATGGCGAAGTAGATGCGGGGAGCGAGCGTCGTCTCGACGTAGCGCGTCATCGTGGCGTTGGTCAGGTCGTTCTTGTCCGTGAAGTACCGATAGAGAACCGTCTTCGAGATACCGATCTCCGACGCGATCTCGTCCATTCCGATATCGCGACCACGTAACCGGATGGCGGCCAGAGTGCCGTCGACCAGTTCTTCCCGCCGCGCGATCTTGTGCTCGCGCCACCGGCGCTTACGGCCGTCCGGCTTCTCGGTCTTGGCCTCCGAACTGGTCTCTGTCTTGTCCGCTGAAGTCGCATTTCTCGCCACGTGTTCCCGCCGTATCCCATCGTCTTCGTATGAAGATCAGCTTAGGCGTCCATCGTTGGATGCGCGTGTATGCGTGCGGGAAAGCGTGTGACCTTCGAACACAGGCACAATGGCGATTGTGGAACTGATGAATTTGGACGATGCGGCCAAGCGCCACGACCTTCGCAGGATGAAGCTGGTCGCGACGGGCTTCCTCGCCTTCGCCACGGTGGTCTACCTGATCTGTCGCTGGCAGGAATCGAAGGGTGCAGGGGAGTGGGTCGGATACGTTCGCGCAGCGTCGGAGGCGGGGATGGTGGGAGCGCTCGCCGACTGGTTCGCCGTGACGGCATTGTTCAAGCACCCGTTGGGAATTCCGATTCCGCACACCGCCATCATCAGGAAGAAGAAGGATCAGCTCGGAACGTCGCTCGGCTCGTTCGTCGGGAACAACTTCTTGGCGCCGGACGTCGTCTCCGACAAAGTTCGGTCCGCGCAGGTGCCCCTCCGGCTCGGGACCTGGCTTGCCGAGACCGAGAATGCCGAACGTGTTGCCGCCGAATCCGCGACGATCATGCACGGCGTCGTCGGCGTGCTCAAGGATGAGGACATCACTCAGGTCATCGACAGCACCATCGTTCGCAGGCTGGCCGACCCGCAGTGGGGACCACCGATCGGCCGGGTCCTCGACGAGCTGATCAAGGAGAACCGCCAGCTACCGCTCATCGACATGCTTGCCGAGCGGGCGCATCAGTGGGCGTTGGGCAGCGAGGAGACGATCGAACGCGTCGTGACGCGGGATTCGCCGACGTGGTCTCCCAAATTCGTCGATGCGATGCTCGGCGAGAAGATCTACAAGGAGCTCGTCGAGTTCACGTGGAAGGTTCGATCGAACCCCCAGCACGAACTCCGCCTCGCCGCCAACAAGTTCCTCGTCGACTACGCGCACGACCTTCAGCACGACCCGGCGACCATCGAGAAGGCCGAGTCACTCAAGGCGCAGATCATGGGCAGGGATGAGATAACCGGTCTTGCTGCCGCCACCTGGAAGGTAGCCAAGCGCCTCATTACCGAGTCGGTCGACGACCCGTCGAGCACGCTCCGACGCAAGATCAGCGAGAACGTGGCCAATTGGGGCGCGCGGATGCGCGACGACGACGAGCTTCGCGAGAAGTTCGACGGCTGGCTGCTCGGAGGAGCGCGCTACATCGCGTCGAACTACGCGGGCGAGATCACCACGATCATCACCGACACGGTCGCGCGCTGGGATGCCGACGAGGCGAGCCGCAAGATCGAACTCCAGGTGGGCCGCGATCTTCAGTTCATTCGCATCAATGGCACGGTCGTCGGATCCGTCGCCGGCCTGGCGATCTACTCGCTGTCGAATTTGATGTTCGGATGAGCGCTAGCAAAGTGCTTGCAATAGTTAGCACCCTTGGGTAATCTCGGCTCCCGTACACCGAAACCACAAGTTTCAGGTTAGCGAATCGAGTGGTGAACATGACCCCTAGTAACGATGAACACTTCGACAACCAGGGGATAGTCGCCAAAGTGTCCGAGGCGACCGAGGTTGTCGCAGAGGCGAGTGATCTTGTCGCCAGTGTGGTGACAACTGCTGCATCGGATATCGGCAGCTATATCCGCTCACAGCGCGAGGCTGCTCAGGTTTCCATGCGGCAACTCGCGTCCAGGGCGGGGGTGAGCAACCCGTATCTCAGCCAGATCGAGCGCGGGCTACGCAATCCCTCCGCCGAGGTGCTCACGCAGATAGCCAAGGGTCTGCGGGTGTCATCGGAAGCGTTGTACGTACGGGCCGGGTTCTTGGAAGAACGTCCGCACGGTCCAGTTCGAGATGCATTGCTCGGCGACACGGAGATCACCGAACGGCAGAAGCACGTGCTGATCGAGATCT
>NZ_LVCV01000602.1 GCF_001647195.1 Rhodococcus sp. EPR-157
CCCATACAGGAGTCTTCCCATGACTGATCCCAAGAACTTCGACAACGTCAAGACGCCCATCTACGCGGCAGTGGGCGCCGGCGACGCGGTAGTGCAGGCAGTTGCCGACGTCGTGGCCCAGGTGCGCTCCCGCGCCGAGACCCGCAGCACCGAGGTCACCGATCGCGTCGATACAGCACGCGCCCGCATCGCCGACTTGTCCGAGGACGTCACCGAAGGTGTCGAGTCCCTGCGCGAGCGCCTGGCGAACCTGCCGGCCGAGCTGCCCGACGAGATCGCCGACCTGCGTGAGCGTTTCACCCCGGACGAGCTTCGCAAGGTCGCCGAGGCATACCTCAAGGTCGCCTCCGACCTGTACACCTCGCTCGCCGAGCGTGGCGAGGAGACGGTCGAGCGGATTCGTCGTACGCCGGCAGTCGAAGAGGGCCTCGAACGGGCCAACTCTGCCGCCAACGACGTCGTCGACCTGACCGAGCAGGCGCTCGGCACCGTTGCTTCGCAGACGCGCGCCGTCGGCGAGCGTGCGGCAGCTCTCGCAGGCATCGCCTCCGACAAGGTGCGTGACACTGCCGAAGAGCTTGCAGACGAGATCGACGAAGCCGGCGACAGCGCGAAGGAAGCTGCCACCGATGCGTCGCAGAAGGTGAGCGGATCCGCAGGCAAGGTCGAGTCCAAGACCCGCGGCACAGCCGGATCGCCGATCAAGAAGGCCGAGCCTGCCAAGAAGGCGACGCCGACCCCCGCAGCGAAGAAGACTGCTCCTGCACCGGCCAAGAAGGCGCCCGCCAAGAAGACCACCAGCTGACGCCCTGACCGAGGTCGACCCCTGCACCGCGCGGTGTGGGGGTCGATTTGCGTAGTATGGGCGCCGTGCCAGTTGTGAACAGCTTGACGTCGCTGATCTTGTTCGTCCTCCAGATCATTGCTCTGGGTGGCGCGGTCTACGCTGTCTTCCACGCCGTGCGTCAGCGGTCCGACGCGTTCCCCGCGGTCGACAAGCTGACCAAGCCGGTCTGGCTGGGCATCCTCGTCGTGTCGGCGCTGGTGATCTTCGCCTTCGGTATCAACTTCCTCGGCATCATCGCGATCGTGGCCGTATGCGTCTACCTCGTCGACGTTCGACCGAAGGTCGACGGAATCCAGCGCGGTCCGCGCTGGTAGGTCCTCGCTCCACAGCGAGAGCGGCAGACGCATATCGTTCAGGGATGATCGAGTACCGCGTCGACGATCTCGCGCGTCGTGCAGGCGTGAGCGTGAGGAACGTTCGCGTCTACCAGGACCGTGGCCTACTGCCACCACCGCGTAGAGAAGGCCGAACAGGCTGGTACAACGAGGCACACCTGGCGCGGCTGGAGCTGATCAGCCGGATGTTGGAACGGGGCTACACCTTCGCCACCATCAGTGAGCTGCTCAACGCCGCTCAGTCCGGATTGCGCGTCGAGGATGTACTGACCAGCGACAGCGCCGCGGAGCACCAGCCCGAGGCGAAGCACCTCAGCCGTGAAGATTTCCAGGAACTGTTCGGACCGGACATCTCGGATGCAGATCTTCGACGCGGCGCCGACATGGGCGTCATCGTCGAAACGGGGAACGGGTACCGCATCGACAACCCGGTGCTGCTCGATGCCGCGCGACTGCTGCACGACGCGGGCATTCCGCTGAGCACGACGATCGACCAGACCGAGGCAGTTCGATCAGATCTCGACGATGTCGCCCGCAGATTTGTTGCGTTGGTCACAGACAAGTTCCTCGATGCGGGCAAAGATCCATTCGATACCGATGCGGGGACGGTCGGCGAAGTGGCGGAGCTGGTCAACAGCCTCCGCCCGCTGACGTACCGCGTCGTCGGCGCATTGTTCAGGGAAGCAATGGACCAGCGGATCACGTTGACCATGGAAGAAGTGCTTGCGCAGTACGGTGACAAACCTGAATCGGCGAACGATCAGGCCAGCTAGGAACAGGAGAGTCCGTGGTTTCACGCAGAAAAGTCGAGGGTGCCCTACTCGGCATCGGGAGTCTTGCCGCGGCGGCGGGGATCGGCGCACTCGTTCTGCGGCATCGCCGTCGTACTTCGTTCACCAAGACGACCGACACGCAGCCCGACGCTCTCCTGCGCAGGCCCACGTTCGTGCCACGTGTCGTCCCCGTCGTCACCGATGACGGCGCTGAGCTGCACGTCCGTGTCTACGGCG
>NZ_LVCV01000603.1 GCF_001647195.1 Rhodococcus sp. EPR-157
CGGTGATCGTCTACGACCAGCGCGGACACGGTCGCAGCGACGTCGGTACTCGACCGCTGGGCCCCGACGTACTGGCCGATGATCTTGCGGATGTCCTCGCTGCGACAGTGGCCGAGGACAACAAGGCAGTGCTCGTCGGCCACAGCATGGGCGGAATGTCGATCATGGCGTGGGCGGGGAGGTACCCGGAGCAGGTCGAACATCTGGTGAGCGCGGTCTTGCTCGCGTCGACTGCAACGGACAGCCTCGTTCGGGAGACAACCGTCATCCCGCTGCCCAATCGGTTCCCGCGGGTTCCGGTGCAGGTAGGACGTGTCGTTCTGAAGTCGGCGATCCCGCTTCGCCCGTCGACGGTGACTCGGCACGCGATCAAGTACGTGTCGATGGCACCGGGTTCGACGGACGCCGAGGTGGCGTTCTGCGAGAAGATCGTGCTCGAGTGCGAACCGCAGACGCGCGGCATCTGGGGTGCGGCACTGACCGACCTGGACATCCACGAGGCGTTGGCGAACCTGAACGTCCCGACCTCTGTCCTGGTGGGCACCGCGGACAGGCTGACCCCTCCCGTGCATGCCCGCAAGCTCGCACAGGCCCTCGACGCTCACGATCACCTCAGCATGCTCATCGAAATACCCGGCATCGGTCACATGAGTTCGGTCGAGGCGATCGACGAGTTCAACTCCGAGGTCGCCAGGCTTCGTTCGCTCTGAGGGGCGCGCAGCTCCTGGTAGGGCCGGCGCTCCGCGCCCAGTGGCGCGGTTGAGTGCATTGGCGTGCACTCAACCGCGCCACTGCGGCGGAGCCGCATCAGCTGAAGACGACCGTCTTCTTTCCGTGCACGAGGACGCGATCCTCGAGATGCCACCGCAGACCGCGGGAGAGTACGAGCTTCTCGATGTCGCGCCCTTGACGGACCATGTCGGAGACCTCGTCGGCGTGATCCACTCGGATGACGTCCTGCTCCACGATCGGGCCTGCATCGAGCTCGGCCGTCACGTAGTGGCACGTCGCCCCGATGAGTTTGACGCCGCGAGCGAATGCCTGGTGGTACGGACGCGCACCGACGAACGACGGCAGGAAGCTGTGGTGAATGTTGAGCGCGCGCCCGGCCCAGTGTGCACACAGTTCCTCCGGGAGCACCTGCATGAACCGGGCGAGCACGACAGCATGCGGGTCGTACGAGTCGACCAACGTCCGCACCTCGTCGAACGCCGGACCTCGCTCGGCTGGATCCTTCGCGAACTCGACGTGATGGAACGTGATGCCGTGCGCCCTCGCGACGGGCTCGAGCGACTTGTGATTGCCGATCACCGCCGAGATCTCGGCCGGTAGTTCTCCGCCGGCAGCGCGGCCGAGGAGGTCGTGGAGGCAATGGGCCTCTTTGCTGACGAGAATCACGACGCGCTTGCGTTCGCCTGAATCATGCAGTGCCCATTCGGTTTCCGGACCGATCTCACGGGCGACTGCCTCGAACCGGGAGCGCAATTCGTCGATGCTGATCTTCACCGACGACGCCCGCACGGCCTGGCGTGTGAAGAACCAACCGGTGTCCGGATCGGCGTGGTAGGCAGCTTCGACGATCCAACCGCCGACCTCGGCGAGGAACGTCGAGATCTTTGCGACGATGCCCGTACGGTCGGGGCATCCGAGGGACAGAACGTAGCGACGGTCGTCGGTGACAACAGAACTCATGGCCAGATTCTCTCAGGACGCCCGGATGCCGGTTGCCACCAGTGTGCTCGCGTCGACCGAATCGATCCCACGGGTCGCCAACAGCTCGAGGAATTCGCGACGGATGTTGTCGCGCACCTTCTCGTCGAACCCGTTCAGGGCGCCGCGGAAACCGCTGCCGAGGACGAAGTTCCACGCGAAGACATCCGTCGTCGGAACGTAGTTCGACAACTCCTGGACGCGTACGGACTCGCAGCCCCGTGCCTGCAGCCATGCGGTCAGCGACTCGGCAGTTTCGACGCGTCGTATCGGATGGGAGGCGTATCCCTCCTTCGACCGCGGTCCGCTGTGCGCAACCTCGGGTGCGTAGCGGGCGACGACGTCGAAGAATGCAGCCCCGAACGTTTCGATCGCACCCTTGCGCCATACCGTCACGCCGACGCGACCTCCCGTGCGAACCATCCCGACGAGCCTGGCGAACGAGACGTCCATGTCTGGGAGGAAGAAGATGCCGTACGAGCAGGACAGGGCGTCGTACCCGCCGCCGATCGCGCTGGGCGCTTCCCATTCGGTGGCGTCCGCGCAGACGAATTCGACATTCTGCAGCGCCGACGCTGCAGCCTTGGCGCGAGCCACCGCGAGTAGGTCGTCGGCGAGATCGATGGCGTGGACGGTTCCGCTCGGGCCCACAGCCATGGCCGCGGGCAGGGCCGACGCGCCGGTTCCCGCGCACACGTCGAGGACGGACTCGCCGGCCCGCAGGTCGAGGGCGAAACTCAGCGTCTGGCCCGCCGGACCCCACACTGCAGGGGTGACGGAGTCGAACTCGTTGCTGGTGGAGTTGAAGGTGCCAGCGACCTGTGAAGCAGACATAACCGGAGAGCTTAGGCGCGCGTCGACTGTGGTTGGGTGGTCTCATGTCTATTACCCGCGGCGCCCTGGCCCGAATGGTCGACCACACGTTGCTCAAGCCGGAAGCCAAGCCCGAGGACGTCACCGCTCTCATCGCGGAAGGACTCGCCCTCGGTGTGCTTGCAGTGTGTGTGTCGCCATCAATGCTGCCGGTGCGGGCCGACGGCCTCGTCGTCGCTGCGGTCGCGGGATTCCCATCCGGCAAGCATCATTCGCTCATCAAGGGTGCTGAAGCACGCCTCGCGGTGGATCAGGGCGCGAACGAGATCGACATGGTGATCGACGTCGGCGCGGCGGTCGCCGGCGACTACAACGTGGTGTTGTCCGACATCCTCACCGTGCGTGAGGCAATCGGTCCGTCGGCAGTACTCAAGGTGATCATCGAGTCGGCAGCGCTGTCCGACGAGGCCATCGTCGAAACCTGCCTCGTGGCGGAGAAGGCAGGCGCCGACTTCGTGAAGACCTCCACCGGCTTTCATCCCGCAGGCGGAGCGAGCGTGGCAGCCGTCAAGCTCATGGCCGACACCGTCGGCGGCAGGTTGGGCGTCAAGGCCAGCGGCGGCATCCGTACGACGGACGCCGCCCTGGCGATGATCGACGCGGGCGCAACGAGGTTGGGGTTGTCGGGAACCCGCGCTGTCCTCGAGGGGCTATCGAACTAGGCGAGCTAGGCGAGCAGCCCGCAACCGTCGGGCACCTCGGTCGGCTGGTCCGTGGCCGGGATCGAATACTGACCACCCTGCAGTGCCAGTTCGATGCCCGCGTCGGTCACGGTGAGCGACGTCGGGATCATGTCGAGCGGGTACTGCTGGAGGCTGTCGGAGATCACTCCGACGATGCTGTCGACGAGGTCGGTCGGCAACCCAAGGCCGAGGATGGAGGCGTCGACGGTCTGTACGTCGACGCGATCTCCGACCACCGTCGGCTTCACGGTCAGCTGAGCGAGGCCGCCGACGGCGAAGGACAGGGTGCCCGCCGACGCGTCCGAGGTGACGCCCGAGACGAGTGCGCCGATTCCCTGAGACTGCAACGTGCTCGCGATGCCGTCTGTGGACCAGGCGATGTCCGCGCTGGAGCTACCGATGCTGCCGTTGGTATCGGCGGTCTGTTCGAGGTTCACATCCTCGACTTCGGCGTGGACGGTCATGCCTTCGGCAATTCCGAACCGGGCGTCGTTGCTGTCGAGTGTCACGGAGGACACCTGCTTGTCGACGAGTGACACCAGGATGGGCTTCCAGCCGAGTCCGACGTCGACCTGGCTGCCGATCTCGCTTTCGAGCTGGCCCGCGAGGCAGGACTTGATCTGCTGGCGCAGGTACAGTTCGCCGCCCAGCAGCGCGGCGACGAGAACCAGAACGACGAGCACCGCGATCATGGGAGCTTTGCTTCGTGTCATTCGCCGCAGTCTTCCCGATGATTCTGAAAGACCTCTGTGAATCCGAGCTTTCGGTGGGAGGACCTGGGCCGATTCTTGTGATGTGCAACACATCGTGTCGTACTCTTGCGTGTATGGGTACGACACGACCGAGCACCGTCGAGCTTCGTCGCCTGGCCGCGAGTCAGGACGGATTCTTCACCACCGAGCAGGCCGAGGCGCTTGGATTCGTGGCTCCGGCCATGGTCGCGAACATCGCCGTCGGCGATTGGATCAAGGTTGAACGCAATCTGTATCGGCTCGCCGGTTGGCCGCACAGCGATCTCGAGCAGTTCGCGATGTGGTGCGCCTGGTTCGGCGGTGATGCTGTGATTTCTCACCAGAGTGCGGCCGAGCTCCACGGGTTCGGACATTTGCATCCCCAGTTCGTGCACGTCTCGGCCTTCACGAACCTGCGCGTGGCCGATACGCGGCTGGCAGTGCATCGATTGCAACTCACCCCGCACGACTTCGAATCGACCGGCACGTTCCGCATCACGACGCCGGTTCGCACCGTCCTCGATCTTGCTGCCGGTGGCATTTCACAGATCACCCTCGACGAAGTGGTCGGCGACGCCGTCGCGATCGGGCGGGTAGAGCCCGGAGTGTTGTACGAGGAAGCAGTCAACGGACCGGAGCGGGTGGCCGAGCGCGTCGAGCTGGCTCTGTCTGCCTGCACCTAGTTTTCTAGCCCGGCGCTACCGCGTCCCATGGGACGGTGAGGATGTTGTCGCGCAACCGTCGCCGAGGCACGGTGGTCGGAAGTCCGTTCGCCGCCAGCTGTTTCAGCGCGGCGCGCCACCGCACCCGCGGCCCGAAAGGGGCCAACGGTGCCGCCGTCGACCACGCCTTGTCCGCCGCGGTGAGCAGCTCGTGGATGCGTTCGCCCGGCACGTTGCGGTGGATCAGCGCTTTGGGCAGCCGCTCGGCGATGTCCGACGGCGTGTGCACCGTGAACGGATCCCATGCGAGCGTCAGCGAGATCGGTCCCGACGCATCGAGGAGAATCCATGCACAGCGACGCCCGAGTTCGTCGCACGTGCCGTCGACCAGCAGGCCGCCGGGCGCCAGCCCCGCCAGGATCCGAGACCAGGCGTCGGGAACCGCATTTTCGGGGTACTGACGAAGAACATTGAAGGCGCGCACGAGGTTCGGTCGCAGCCCGGCGAGTTCGAAACCGCCCCGCGCGAACGTCACATTCTCGGTCGACGGAACGACGCGAGCGGGATCGATTTCGAGTCCGGTGACCCGCAGGTCGGGTCGGACCGTGCGCAATCTGTGCGCGAGTTCGAGTGTGGTGTCGGGCCTGGCGCCGTAGCCGAGGTCGACGACGAGTGGATCCGATGCCGCGGCGAGGACTCCTCGTACGATCGGGCTGTGCGTCAGCCACCGGTCGCTTCGACGCAGGCGGTTGATGCCCGTGGTGCCGCGGGTGATGGTGCCTTCGGGAGTGGGCGTCCTAGTTGTTCTGGGCAAGCCAGTCTGCCGTTACTTCACCCTCGCCGCGCCAGAGATCGCGCAGGTTCACCAGCATCAGCTGTTCGAGCTTTCCGCCGACGAACGGGAGAAACACTTTCGCTTCCGAGGATGTCCGCAGCGTCGAACCGGTCTCGGTGGCGAACAACGAAGTGACGCCCTTCAAACTGCCCGGCCCGGCGGGAATCGACGCGTCGTAATTGCCCTCGGGGGTCTCCGTGTACGGGTCGAAGTGCACGTTGCGAGTGATGATCATGTCCTTCTTCATCACCGTCTGCGCGATGTCCGGCAGTTCGGTTCTGGGGATGATGTGATGCATCACTACGTCGATCCCGTTGTCGCCGACCTCGAAACTTTTCAGCTCGTTGTGGGAGTACTTCTTCATCTCCTCGATGCGAGCGTCCCAGTGCTCGCGGCTCGACAACGCGGCGTACACCTGCTCCGTGGAGTAGGTGAACCGGGCTGAGTAGTTCATGCGGCGCGCCATACTGGGCAGGGTACCTATTGCAGGTTCTGTCCAACCCAGTTGCCCGTGAAGTCGTGCTCGTTGTCGATGAGCGAGAGAACCTGCTCGCTGATCATGGCCTCGATCTTTCCGCCGAAGATCGGCACCTTGACCTCGGTGTTGCCGGACAGCGACATCGTCGACGACGTGTCGTTGCCCTCGAGCAGGGTCGTTCCGGAAATGGTGGCGGGTGCGCCCTCGACCGTCGCGCCGAACTTGCCCTCGGCGCGACCCCCTCCGAGCGGTCCCCAGGACTCGGTGCGTTCGATGACCAGCGCACCCTTCTTGAACGCGGTGACCGCGGCGGGGAGTTCTTCCTCCGGAATGGACTGCGTCATGACGACACTGATGGTTCCGTTGATCGCGGTGACGCTCACGAGGTGTGCGCTCGGGCCGCCGATCTCCTGGATCCGGTCCTTCCAGTACTGCTCGGACACGAGTGCGGCGTGCACCTTGTCGACGGGTGCGGGAACGGACGCGCTGTGCGCGATGGGGCGAGGCATAGGCGGAGAGTACCGGCAGCGAAGGACCGGTCGGATTCCGACCGGCACGCCAGACCGGTAACCTGGACTCCCGTGCCTACCGCAATTTCCGAGCTCACCACCATGCGACTCGGGGGTCCGGCTCGCGAGTTCGCCGTCGCGACCACCTCGGACGAGTTGGGCGCCGTGGTTCGCGACGCCGATGCGTCGGGAACTCCTGTGCTGCTGGTCGGCGGCGGATCCAATCTCGTCGTCAGTGATGACGGGTTCGACGGTCTCGTCGTGAAGGTGGAGACCTCGGGGCTGCGCGTCGACGGCAACTCGATTTCGGTCGCGGCCGGTGAGCGATGGGACGCGGTTGTCGCGACCTCACTGAGCGAGGGACTGGCCGGTTTGGAGGCTCTGTCGGGAATCCCGGGCCTTGCGGGTGCGACGCCGGTGCAGAATGTCGGCGCGTACGGAACGGTCACTTCCGACGTGCTCGACAGTCTCACCGTCTACGACCGTGAGACTTCGAACACCGAGGTCTGGACGCCCGATCAGTGCGGATTCGGACTGCACCGTCAGTCGATCTTCAAGCATTCGACGCGGTACGTCATTCTCGACACGACGATGTCGCTTCGGCGCTCGCGCTCCTCCGATCCGGTCCGCTACGCGGGATTGGCGGAGAGGTTGGGCGTCACCGTCGGAGACACGGTCCCCGCCGCCGAGGTCCGGGATGCAGTGCTCGATCTGCGTGGGCAGAAGGGCATGGTTCTCGACGCCGAGGACCACGACACGTGGAGCGTCGGATCGTTCTTCCTGAACCCGGTGTTGACGACGGTTCCTGAGACGGCGTCGAGAGCGCCGCAGTACCCGGACCCGTCCGGAATCAAGATCCACGCCGCGTGGCTGATTCAGAATGCCGGATTCGCGCACGGATACGGCACCGAATTCGGAAACGGCACGGTGTCGCTGTCCACCAAACATGTGCTTGCGATCACCAACAGGGGCGGGGCGACGACGGCGGACGTCATGGCTCTGGCGTCGCATATCCGCGACGGAGTTCGGGCAGAGTTCGGGATCACGTTGGTTCCCGAGTGCGATCTGGTGGGCTGCTCGCTCAGCTGAGTCGGACGCAGGGCCTACCATCGAAGTTCAGTGCAAGTGAAGGAGTAGTTCGTTGCAGGTCACAAGCGTCGGGCACGCAGGATTCCACATTCAGACCGATGCAGGCAGCATCCTGTGCGACCCGTGGGTGAACCCCGCGTACTTCACGTCGTGGTTTCCGTTCCCGGACAACACGCAGCTCGACTGGGACGCGTTGGGTGAATGCGACTACCTGTACGTATCGCACCTGCACAAGGACCACTTCGATCCGAAGAACCTCGCCGATCACGTCAACAAGGACACGACTGTTCTCCTGCCGGACTACCCGGTGCCGGATCTGAAGAACGAGCTGATCAAGCTCGGCTTTCACAAGTTCTACGAGACCACGAACTCGGTCAAGCACCGTCTTTCCGGTCCCAAGGGCGATCTCGACATCATGATCATCGCGCTTCGCGCTCCAGCCGACGGCCCGATCGGTGACTCCGGCCTCGTCGTCTCCGACGGAAAGACCGTCGCGTTCAACATGAACGACGCGCGTCCCGTCGACCTCGACGTGCTGACGGAGGAGTTCGGCCACGTCGACGTGCACATGCTGCAGTACTCGGGGGCCATCTGGTACCCGATGGTCTACGACATGGTCGAGCGCGCGAAGAAGGCCTTCGGTGTGCAGAAGCGTCAACGTCAGATGGATCGCGCGCGGCAGTACATCGAGCAGATCGGCGCCACCTGGGTGATTCCGTCAGCCGGCCCGCCGTGCTTCCTCGACGACGAACTGCGATTCCTCAACGACGTCTACGAGGATCCGGCGAACATCTTCCCGGACCAGATGGTCTTCCTCGATCAGATGCGGCGCAACGGTCACGACAAGGGCCTGTTGATGATGCCCGGCACCACCGCAGACTTCACGGGGTCCACCCTCGATGCGTTGACGCATCCTCTTCCGGTCGAGGAAGTGGAAGCGATCTTCACCACCGGCAAGGCTCAGTACATCGAAGACTTCGCGCAGCGTCAGGCCGGCGTGATCGCGGCGGAGAAAGCCGCGTGGGCGTCGGCGGAGGGCGAACCTCTGTTGGAACCGCTACGAGAGCTGTTCGAGCCGATCATGTCTGCGACCGATCAGATCTGCGACGGCATCGGTTACCCCGTCGCACTGATGCTCGGCGCGGAAACCGTCGTACTGGATTTCCCGAAGCGGATCGTGCGCGAGCCTCTGTTGAAGGAACGTTTCCGGTACAGCTTCACCATTGCGCCGGAGCTCGTTCGAACCGCGGTGCGCGACAAGGAACCCGACTGGGTCAACTCGATCTTCCTGTCGACACGTTTCCGGGCTCGTCGAGTCGGCGGTTACAACGAGTTCCTCTACACGTTCTTCAAATGCCTGACCGACGAGCGCATCGCGTACGCCGACGGCTGGTTCGCCGAGGCACACGACGACACCGCCACCATCGTCAAGGACGGCTACGAAATCCAGCGGCGTTGTCCGCATCTGAAGGCCGACCTGTCGAAGTTCGGCATCGTCGAGGGGAACAAGCTCACCTGCAACCTGCACGGCTGGGACTGGAACCTCGACACCGGGCGCTGCCTGACGTCGAGGGGTCACGAGCTGAGGACGACGAAGCTCGAGGCTTGATCGCGGCTAGTTGATTGCGGCTGCTCGGTGCTGGCTGCGCAGGTTCCAGCGCAGGCACGCGTTGCAACTTGCGCGTGGGCTGAAAGGTGCGCGTTCAGCGGGGTTCGGGACCGAATGAGCCGTTCGGTCACCGGGGGTGTCGGGCGCGCAGGTTCCAGCCCACGCACGCGTTGCAACTTGCGCGTGGGCTGAAAGGTGCGCCTCGGGGTGCTCGTGGGTGAAATGTCCGGGTCCACCCGGCAATTCGGTGTGAATCTGCGCGCACCTGGGTGATCGATTGTGATCGTTCACTTTCCCGCGAGTACGTTGGAAACCGTGCATGTGCAGGGAGAACAGACAAAACGGACGCGGCTGTTGTGGCTGGTCGTAGCGATCGCGGCGCTGGCAGCACTCGTTGCCGGGTGCACAGTCGGCGGCGGCACCGGCTCGTCGGGTAGTGCAGCGTCGACCACGGAGGCGCCCCCGGTCGCAGAGGTGGCGCAGACTCCGGCTGCCGGCGCTGTCGACGTCAGCCCGGTGGCCCCGATCGCGGTGACGGTGACGGATGGAACGCTGGCCGAGGTCGCGCTCACCAACCCGGACGGCAAGGTAGTTCAAGGTGTGCTGGCGCCGGACAAAGCGTCGTACACCATCACCGAACCGCTCGGCTACGGCTCGACCTATACCTGGGCGGGCAATGCCGTCGGCACCGACGGGAAGACCGTTGCGATCGACGGCAGCTTCACGACGGTGACGCCCGCCAGCAGAACTTCCGTCAGCACCAATATCGGTGACGGCCAGGAGGTCGGCATTGCAGCGCCGATCATTCTGCAGTTCGACTCGGCGATCGAGAACAAGGCTGCCGTCGAGCAAGCGCTGACGGTGACCACCAACCCGCCCACTCCCGGTGCGTGGGCGTGGTTCCCCGACGACAACGGCTCGCGCGTGCACTGGCGTCCCACCAACTATTGGACTCCGGGAACGACGGTGTCGGTGAAGGCGAACCTCTACGGCGTCGACTACGGCGAGGGGAATTACGGCGCGGACGACGTGACGCTCGATTTCACCATCGGGCGCAGCCAAATCGTCGTCGCCGACGCGACGAGCCACCGCATGCAGGTGGTTCGCGGCGGCGAGACGATCATGGACATACCCGTCAGCTACGGCGAGGGCAACGAGGATCGCAACGTGACTCGTAGCGGTATTCACGTCGTGACGGAGAAGCACGAGGACTTCCTGATGTCGAACCCGCCGTTCTACGAGAACGTGCGCGAGCGCTGGGCAGTCCGCATCTCGAACAACGGCGAGTTCATTCACGCCAATCCGTTGACCACCGGGGTGCAGGGTGCCTCGAACGTCACCAACGGGTGCATCAACCTGTCCGACGCGGATGCTCAGGAGTACTTCGGCACCGCGATGTACGGCGATCCGGTCGAGGTCACCGGGACTCGCATCGACCTCTCGGCGGCGGACGGCGACCTGTACGACTGGGCGATCGATTGGGCGACGTGGGAGTCGATGTCAGCTTTGCCAGCGGGCGCTGCGACCGCAACGACGCCTGCGCCGGTTCCAGCAGGTTAGGTCGCCAAAGCTAGCGCGCCAAAGCTAGGGCGCTCCGCGCCCATTGGCACGGTTGAGTGCACTCGAACGCACTCAACCGTGCCACTGGCGGCGGAGCCGCCAGACGATATGGGCGCCTACTTCCGGCTGAAGCGACCCGGACCAGCCTGGTCTCGGGGCTTGATGATGATCTGGTCGAGATTGACGTGCGACGGGCGTGAGGCCACGAAGCCGACGACCTCGGCGATGTCTTTGGCGACCAGCGGCGTGATGCCCTGATAGACGGCGTCGGCTTTGGACTCGTCGCCGTCGAATCGCACGAGCGAGAACTCCGTCTCCACGGCACCCGGCGCGATCTCGGT
>NZ_LVCV01000604.1 GCF_001647195.1 Rhodococcus sp. EPR-157
TTGTCGTACGCCTCGAACGCCGCCACGGACGTGATCGTCACCACAAGTGCGTCGCCCGACTCGATCAGCTTGGGCAGCAACGCCTTGGTGACACGCAACGTACCGAGAACATTGGTCTCCCACATCCAGCGCCAGTCGTCGAGGTCGGCGTCGATGACCGGCGCGAGTCCCTTGGCGCCGCCCGCGTTGTTGATCAACACGGACGCGCGAGGGATGACGGCAGTGAACGCGGCAACCGAGTCCTCGTCGGTCACGTCGAGTTGCAGTGCAGTGCCGCCGATTTCGGATGCCAGCTTCTCCAGCCGGTCGACGCGACGAGCGCCGATCACGACGTGGTAACCCTGCGTCGCGAGCTGCCTGGCGGTGGCCTCGCCGATGCCTGAGCTTGCTCCGGTGACAACGGCGATGCGAGCGTCGGACGGAAGTTGTTCTGACAATGTCATGGGCGGAATTCTAGTCGTGTGGATCCGTGCAGATCGAAGTCCCGTATTGGTAAACGAGCGCGGAGGTGTTAATTTTGCCTCTATGTTCGCCGGCCGCGCTCCCGCTCTGCGTGTCACTTATGTGACCGCTGCTCTGGGTTCCCGGCTGCCGTTTCCTCGTGAACTGTGTTGTCTCGGCCTTCACGCCTGTAGCTGAGTCGAAGAAGCCTGTCGCTGAATCGACGCGGTAGACAGGCATTTGCCGCCAGCGCTCTCTTCGCATCATGCGACACCCACCTGAAAAAGTGGGTCTACTGCTGAGGACGACACCAGTGTCACTTGCTATTGCACCAATCTCTTCATCCGTCCCGAACCTTCGTGGTTCGCGGCCGACGTCCATCAACCGCCCGAGTGTGCGGGGCCGGGTCCAGATCGTCGTGCCCGATCTCCGTATTGCCGACAGCCCTGCCGCTGCAGTGCTACGTGTCGCTTCCGTCGAAGGGCCGATATCGCGTGATATCGCAGCGCGCGCAACAGGATTGAGTATCGCCACCGTCAACCGCCAGGTATCTTCTCTGCTCGGCGCCGGTCTGCTTCGGGAACGAGCGGATCTCACCGCCTCGGGGGCGGTAGGTCGGCCTCGGGTGCCGTTCGAGATCAATCACGAGCCGTACGCGACGATCGGAATACACATCGGCGCCCTCGTCACCGGGATCGTCGTGGCCGATCTGCGCGGCCGCATCCTCGGCGCCGTGGAAATCCCGACGCCCGGCGGCTCCGCGACCGAGGCGTTGTCGGTCATCACTCGCAGCGCTGGTTCGTTCGCTTCCCGTTGGCATCGCCGGACTCCGCTGTGGGTCGGCGTTGCGCTCGGTGGCCGTGTCGACGGTGCGACCGGAACCGCGGACCATCCCCGTCTCGGTTGGGAGAACGCCCAGGTGGGCGCCATCGTTGGCGGGGGTCTTGGCCTTCCGGTGTCGGTGTCGGGTCATGTCGAAGCGATGGCAGGGTCGGAACTGCTCCTGACGCCTGCTCGGGCCGAGGCGGCGACCGGTACCAGCCTGTACTTCTACGCGCGCGAAACCGCGGGCATCGCGCTGACGATCGACGGACGCGTGCACACGCCGTCCACCGGACCAGGTTCGATCGCGCATCTGCCGACAGGCTCGAATGCGCTGTGCGCGTGCGGACATCGCGGATGCCTCGAAGCAACCGTCAGCGATCGGGCCGTGCTGTCCGACGCCGTCGAGCGCGGAGTCATGGCGTCGGGAACCGGTATCGCCGGGCTGTACCGGGCCGCGCACGAAGGTTCGTCACCCGCGCAGCAGATTCTTGTCGAGCGAGCAGAGGTGCTCGGGCGCACCATTGGATTGCTTCGTGATCTGTTCAATCCCGATCGCGTGGTACTCGGCGGTCAGGCGTTCACCGAGTACGCACCGGGGATTGCGCACGTAGCGGAGGCATTCGATCGGGCAACGACTCTGCCGCACAAAGACATTCGCATCACCGGATTCGGGCGCAAGGTCCAGGAGTTCGCGGCGGCGGTCGTCTCGCTCAGCTCGGTTTACGCCGACCCGCTCGCGTCGATGCGACGGGCCGCTGCCTGACGAGTCGCGGGTCGGATGGATCATGAACGGCATGACAGTCACAGGACCGGTACGGCAAGCGGTAAGTATCGACGGCACGAACATCGTGTATCGAGTGTCGGGCGATCCGTCGCATCGGACGTTGGTTCTGCTGCACGGATGGGCCCAGTCCTCGGCATGCTGGGGCGAACGAGTGCTCGCCGGACTGGCCGAGAAGTATCGGGTTGTCGCAGTCGACCTACGTGGCCACGGATACTCGGACGCCCCGGAATCGGGCTACGCGGACTCGGCGAACTGGGCCGGCGACGTCCACGCGGTTCTCGCGCAGGAGCGAACCGAGACCAAGGCGATCCTCCTCGGCTGGTCTTACGGCGGGCTCGTCATCTGCGACTATCTTGCCGTGCATGGAACGGACGCGGTCGCGGGCGTGGTGCTGGTGGGAGCGATCACCAGCATCGGCAAGGGAGAAGCCGGTGGTCGTGTCGGTAGCGCGATGCGCGCCGCAATTCCGGGAGCGATGGCGGAGGAGCCCAGGGTGGCGATCAAGGCGCTCGGCAACTTCGGCCAGGCGCTGACCGGACCGGTCGAGGGCAAGGGCGCGCAGGCGCAGGCTCTGTTCGGTCTGACACTGGCGACGCCACCGCGAGTGAGGGCGGCCTTGTTCGAGCGCACCGTCTCGCACGACGACCTACTCCGACATCTCGATGTCCCCGCGCTGGTCCTGCACGGCACCGCGGACACCGTCGTCGACGTTGCTGCAGGTAGACACGCTGCATCGTTGATCCCGACGGTGACGGAATCCTACTGGGAGGGCGTGGACCACGGTCCGTTCGTGGCCGACCCCGAGCGGTTTCTCGCCGACGTGGAGAGCTTCGCGGACGGCGTGTGAGCCGAGCCCCGAAAGTTGCTTCGGCGAGCATGCTTAAGGTGGGGGAGTGCAAAGTGGAGCGGTGAGTGGTCGTCAGTTGAACCGGGTTGCGGTCCTGTCGTTGCATACCTCCCCGCTGGCGCAGCCCGGAGTAGGCGATGCCGGCGGCATGAACGTGTACGTGTTGCAGAGCGCCAAGGAACTGGCGAAGCGGGGCGTGGAGGTCGAGATCTTCACCCGCGCGACGTCCTCGTCCGACGAACCGCTCAGCGAGGCGGCCCCCGGTGTCTGGGTGCGCAACATCGTCGCGGGACCGTTCGAGGGCCTCGACAAGCAGGATCTCCCGACGCAGCTGTGTGCGTTCGCGGCCGGTGTGCTCCGCGAGGAAGCGCGTCACGACGCCGGATACTACGACCTGGTCCATTCGCACTACTGGCTGTCGGGTCAGGTCGGATGGCTGGCTCGCGACCGCTGGGGCGTGCCGCTCGTGCACACCGCACACACGTTGGCTGCGGTGAAGAACGCCTCGCTGGCGGCAGGCGACTCCCCGGAGCCCGCGGCGCGACAGATCGGTGAACAACAGGTCGTGGCCGAGGCCGACCGTCTCATCGCCAACACCTCCGAAGAGGCCAAACAACTCATCGAGATCTATGGCGCCACTCCCGAATCGATCGACGTCGTCGCACCGGGCGCGGATCTGACTCGATACCGGCCCGGTGACAAGAGTGCCGCCCGCTCCGAGTTCGGCATCGATCCGCGAGAGACCGTCGTCGCCTTCGTAGGCAGGATCCAGCCGTTGAAGGCGCCGGATGTGCTGCTGCGTGCAGCGGCGGAAGTGGTAGCACGCGACCCGAGTCTTCCGCTGCGGATACTCGTCGTCGGTGGGCCTTCCGGCAGTGGGCTCGATCGTCCGGACAGCCTGATCGACCTTGCCGAGGTTCTCGGCATCTCGGCTCGCGTGACGTTCCTGCCGCCACAACCGTCGGAGAGGCTGGTACAGATCTACCGCGCCGCGGACGTCGTCGCCGTGCCGAGCTACAACGAGTCCTTCGGTCTGGTCGCGATCGAGGCGCAGGCGAGCGGGACGCCGGTGATCGCGGCCGACGTCGGTGGTCTTGGTGTGGCAGTGCGCTCTGGCGAGACCGGGGTGCTGGTGCAAGGGCACCGAACCGCTGATTGGGCGACCGCGCTCGCAAACATGGTCACCGATCGAGATGCGTTGGCGGCCATGGCGTCGAGAGCCCCGATTCACGCTGCGGACTTCTCCTGGGAGCACACGGCCGAGGGGCTACTGGGGAGCTACCGCGCAGCACAGTTCCATTTCGATCGACACGAGGCTCCCAGCGAGTTCTCGCCGCGGCGGACCCGCGGACTATCGAAGCTACGACGGGCAGGAGTCACGGCATGAGCGACACGATCACCCTCATCGACTCGATTCTGAAGGAGCGCGAACTCGAGTATCAGCGCAAGGGAGAAAATTCCTTCGTCGTCGAGCTGCCGGGTGAGCGCAAGCTCAAGACGACGACGATGCTGACCGTCGGGCATCATGGGGTTCGGATCGAGGCGTTCGCATGCCGTAAGCCCGACGAGAACTTCGAGGGCGTTTACAAATACCTGCTGCGACGGAACCGCCGGCTGTACGGGGTGCACTACACGATCGACAAGGTGGGCGACGTGTACCTGGTCGGCCGGTTGTCGTTGCACGCGGTCACCGGCGACGAGATCGACCGCATTCTGGGTCAGGTTCTCGAAGCTGCCGACGGAGACTTCAACGTGCTGCTCGAACTCGGTTTCGCCGAGTCGATCAAGCGCGAATGGGCGTGGCGGGTGTCGCGCGGTGAATCCCTCGCCAACCTCAAAGCCTTCGAGCACCTGGTGGAAAACCAGCAGGTGTAGGTCCTGCCCTTCGGCTCGCAACCTCATCTGGTACAGGGGTTTTCGGTGACGGCGCCAACTACGACAGCGGAAGCCCCTCACCTCGCAAGACGGGCGAGTGACTCGCGAAATCATGCGGGCACCCCGCGTGGCGGGTAGCGTCTGCGAATCAGACAAACTTGCCAGGTAATTCGACGCTTGTTCATGAGACGAGCGAACCGGGCAGCGAACCAAATGGAGGAAGTCTTGACCGTCGTCATCCGCTCACGCACTCGGAGACTGGCATTCGGCGGCGTCGCGTCGCTCGGCGCTGTCGCACTCGTCGCAGGATGTGGCTCCGCGCCCGAAGACAACGGATCGGACTCCGGGGGTAGTGCTTCCGGTGACTTCAAGCCCTGCATGGTGTCCGACGCAGGAGGTTTCGACGACAAGTCCTTCAACCAGCTCAGCTTCGAGGGCCTGACCGGGGCGTCCGAGACCCTCGGCGTCGAGCCCATCACCGTCGAATCGGCATCCCCGACGGACTACAACCCCAACATCTCCAACCTGATCGACCAGGGTTGCTCGCTGATCCTGACCGTCGGCTTCGACCTCGCGGACGCCACGAAGTCCGCTGCCGAAGCGAACACCGACATCGACTTCGCCATCATCGACGACTCGAGCATCGACCTGCCGAACGTCAAACCGCTCACTTACGACGCGGCGCAGTCCGCCTTCCTCGCCGGTTACGCCGCTGCGAGTTTCTCGAAGACGGGCGTCGTCGGAACGTTCGGTGGCTCCCAGCTGCCCACCGTCACCATCTTCATGGACGGGTTCGCCGACGGGGTCAATTACTTCAACGAGCAGAAGAACGGCAACGTCCGGGTCATCGGCTGGGACGTTGCAGCGCAGAACGGTTCGTTCACCGGGGGGTTCGAGGCGAACGCCGTCGCGAAGAACACCGCTCAGGGCCTCATCGACCAGAACGCGGACGTGATCTTCCCCGTCGGCGGACCGATCTACCAGAGTGCTGCACAGGCCATTCGTGACGCGTCACGACCCATCGCACTCATCGGCGCCGATGCCGATGTCTTCGAGTCGGATCCGTCGGTCAGCGACCTGATGCTCACGTCGGTGACGAAGGGCCTCGAGACCAGTGTCGACGAGATCGTTGCGACGTCGGGTGAGGGATCGTTCGACACCACGTCCTACGTCGGAACGCTCGAGAACGGTGGTGTCGGTATCGCGCCGTTCCACGACTACGAGTCGCAGGTCGATCCCGCGTTGCAAGGCGAGCTCGACACAATCGAGGCGGGCATCATCGACGGTTCGATCACCGTCGAGTCGCCCTCCTCTCCGAAGTAGTCCCGACGCACAGTAAGAGGACATGAACGTCGAACTGCCATGAAGCTGGAACTGCAGGGCATAACGAAGCGGTTCGGATCTCTTGTCGCCAACGACTCCATCGACCTTGTCGTCGAAACGGGCGAAATCCATTGCCTTCTCGGTGAGAACGGTGCAGGCAAGTCGACACTGATGAACGTGCTCAGCGGCCTGTATCGGGCCGAGGAGGGCAAGATCCTGCTCGACGGAGTCGTGCAGGAATTCGCCGGACCGGGTGAAGCTATGGCCGCCGGGATCGGCATGGTGCACCAGCACTTCATGCTGATCCCGGTGTTCACGGTGGCCGAGAACATCATTCTCGGCCACGAGACCACCAAAAGCGGTGGGCGCCTTGACCTCGATGCTGCTCGAAAGCTGGTGCGCGAGATTTCGGCGCGCTTCGGTTTCGACCTCGACCCCGACGCCAAGGTCGACGACCTGCCCGTCGGAGTGCAGCAACGCGTCGAAATCATCAAGGCGCTCAGCCGCGATGCCACAGTGCTGGTCTTCGACGAGCCGACGGCGGTGCTTACTCCGCAGGAAACCGACGAGCTCATGCGCATCATGCGCGAACTCGCCGAGTCGGGAACCACGATCGTGTTCATCACGCACAAGCTGCGTGAGGTGCGAGAGGTCGCCGACCGTATCACCGTGATCCGGCTCGGCAAGGTCGTCGGCCAGGCCGAGCCGCCGGCGACCAACGCGGAACTCGCCGCGATGATGGTCGGCCGCGACGTTCAGCTGACGGTGACGAAGGAACCTGCGCAGCCCGGCGAGGCGGCGCTGGTGGTCAGGAATCTGACGGTCTTCGACGGGGACGGCCATGCGGTCGTCGACGACGTCAGCCTCGAAGTTCACGCGGGTGAGATCCTGGCGGTAGCCGGGGTTCAGGGCAACGGGCAGAGTGAGTTCGTCGAGGCACTTCTCGGCGCTCGCGACCGGATCAGCGGAGAGATCCTTCTCGACGGCCGTTCTCTGGTCGGCTCCTCGGTCCACGACGTGTTGGCCGCCGGAGTCGGATTCGTGCCCGAGGACCGCACGGTCCACGGTCTGGTCGGCGAATTCTCGATTGCAGAGAACCTGATGCTGGACAGGTCGACGGGCGAGCCGTTCGTCCGTCGCGGCGCGATCCGCCGCGACTATCTGGACGCGTTCGCTGCCGAGAAGGTCCAGGAGTTCGACGTCCGGACTCCCGGCATCGACACCGCAGTCGGACGCTTGTCCGGCGGAAACCAACAGAAGGTCGTCCTTGCGCGCGAATTGAGCCGTGAGCTTCGACTGTTCGTCGCCTCGCAGCCGACACGCGGAATCGATGTCGGCTCGATCGAGTTCGTGCACAAACGAATCGTCGCGACCAGAGACTCGGGAATCCCGGTGGTCGTCGTTTCCAGTGAGCTCGACGAGGTTGCTGCCCTCGCGGACCGAATAGCCGTCATGTATCGCGGAACGATCGTCGACATCGTGCCGGCCGACACGTCCCGCGAGGTACTGGGATTGATGATGGGTGGAGAGCATGCCTGACGCGCAAGATACACAGCCGTCGCGCGCACATGTGGTCCTGCGACAGATATTCACCGGCAGCGCAATCATTTCGGTGCTGGCAGTGTTCATGGCCGTGGTTGTCGGAGCAGTGCTGATCGCTGTCACCGACGAGCAGGTTCAGGAAGCTGCAGGCTACTTCTTCTCCCGGCCGTCGGACATGCTCGTCGCAGTCTGGGACGCGGTCTCGGGAGCGTATTCCTCGCTGTTCCAGGGTGCGGTGTACAACTTCCGGCGTCCGGGAATCGAGAACGGCATCAAACCGCTGTTGGAAACGCTCACGTTCGCGACGCCGTTGATCGTCGCGGGTCTCGGTGTTGCACTTGCCTTCCGGGTCGGAATGTTCAACATCGGTGGACGCGGACAGATGCTGATCGCGGCGGCATGCGCGGGCTGGGTCGGCTTCTCCCTTCAGCTGCCCTCCGGACTGCACCTGATCCTCGCCGTACTCGCCGGAGTTCTGGGCGGCGCGGTGTGGGGTGGGATCGCCGGAGTCCTCAAGGCACGCACCGGTGCTCACGAAGTGATCGTCACGATCATGCTGAACTACGTTGCGTTCTACCTCGTCGCCTATCTGCTGAGGACGCCCGGCGCGCTGCAGGCACCGGGGCAGAACAACCCGAAGACCGCGGCCATGGAATCGACGGCGGTGTTCCCCAAGCTTTTCGGTGATCGATACTCCCTGCATCTCGGGTTCGTGCTCGTGGTGATCGTGACGGTAGCGGTGTGGTGGCTGCTGGAGCGGTCGTCGCTCGGCTTCCGCTTCCGAGCCGTCGGTGAGAACCCGCACGCGTCGAAGATCGCCGGAATCAACGTCAACCGCATGTACCTGTATGCGATGGTGCTGTCGGGGGCACTCGTCGGACTCGCGGGCGTCGCCCAGGTGCTCGGAACCGTCACCACTGGGTTCGGCGCGGACATCGACGCAGGTATCGGTTTCGACGCGATCACCGTCGCGTTGCTGGGGCGGTCGAAGCCGTGGGGTGTGTTCTTCGCGGGAATTCTGTTCGGCGGCTTCAAGGCAGGCGGATTCGCGATGCAGGCTGCGGAGGGTATTCCGATCGACATCGTGCTCGTCGTGCAGTCCGTCATCGTGCTGTTCATCGCTGCACCGCCGCTCGTCCGTGCAGTGTTCCGGTTACCTCCACCGGGCGCTGAGATCGCGGCCCGCGCGGACACGGCGAAAGTGGGTGCGCTGTGACCGTCGTCGACGATAAGCGGGAGATCCTCGCGCCGGCGAAGAACTGGAAGGTGCCCGGTGTGCTGGGCGTCGCGACCGTCCTGGCATTGGTGTTGTTCGTTCTTCGAGCGAAGTCGGGTACGACGACGTTTGCGCTCGCCAGCGAGAACGACTTCTTTCAACTCCCCGCGGTCGGGGTGCCGGCGGCAGCTACGGGCGTCGTGCTGTTCGTGGTGCTGGCGCTGATCACTGGGTTCGCTGCGTGGAATGTGGCGCGAGGGGCAGCAACTCCACTGTGGCTGCTCGGCGTCTATGCCGTGGTGTTCGTTCTGGGCTTTCTGACGTGGGCCGCAGTGGGTGCGACGGTGCCGGTGCCGGGCCTGTTGATCGGAGCCGTCGCCCTGAGTACGCCGCTCATCTTCGGTGCGATGGGGGGCGTCATCTCCGAGCGCGTCGGAGTAATCAACATCGCCATCGAAGGGCAGTTGCTGTCCGGTGCGTTCGTCAGCGCGGTCGTGGCCTCGGTGACGGGGTCGACCTACGTTGCGCTTCTCGCAGCGTTGATCGCCGGCGCGCTGACGGCATCACTGCTCGCGGTGTTCTCGATCAAGTACTTCGTCAATCAAGTCATCGTCGGCGTCGTCCTCAACGTCCTGGTCGTCGGGCTGACGAGTTTCCTGTATTCGGTCGTCCTGACGAAGAACACGGAAACGTTGAACGCGCCACCACGGTTCGCGCGCATCGAGATTCCGTTCCTGTCCCAGATCCCGGTGGTCGGACCGGTGCTGTTTCGCCAGACCCTGATCGTCTACCTGATGTATGTCGTCGTGGCCATGGTGTGGTTCGGGTTGTTCCACACGAAGTGGGGCCTGCGGCTTCGCTCGGTCGGTGAGCACCCACAGGCAGCGGACACCGTCGGTATCAACGTGGCACGGACGAGGTTCTGGAACGTGTGTCTGGCCGGTGCGATCGCTGGACTCGGCGGTGCCTACTTCACGCTCGGTTCCGTCGGCGCGTTCGGCAAGGAGATGACAGCGGGCGCGGGCTACATCGCACTCGCGGCGGTCATCTTCGGGCGGTGGGATCCGATCCGGGCGACGTTGGCCGCGTTGCTGTTCGGCTTCGCGTCGAACCTCCAGAATGTGCTCGGAATCATCGGATCCCCGGTACCGAGCGAGTTCATGTTGATGCTTCCGTACGTCGTGACGATCTTCGCGGTCGCAGGACTCGTCGGGCACGTTCGGGGGCCTGCAGCAGCAGGGAAGCCGTATTCGAAATCCTGACAGCCGTCAGCCCCGCCTCCTGGGGAGAGACGGGGCTGACAGCGCTCGGCTGTCGAGTCGAATCAGCGACCGAAGCGGAACCAGTTGAACCAATCGGGAATCTGCGGCCCGAACTGTTGCATTGGCTGGGCGAAGTTGTGGTAAAAGTCGTTGAACATCGAAATCTCCTGTGTCGTCGTTTGGTTGACTCAATCGAAACTACTTGTCTCTGTGGATGTTTCAAGGAATCCTCGGGAGTTGTGCGCATCTCCGGAGCGGCTTGACAGGAACGGAATCGAAGCTGGGATTCTCACAGCTGTTGCGGCCGGGCGACCAGGCCCTGCGCGCATGCACGGACAAGACTCCGGGCGCCACCCTCTGGCCCAGATTCGAAGTGAACTGACAGCTGGCAAGTATCTGACTGAAGAGTAGGTAGATGTCTGATGTGACGGCCTTCACTGTAGTGTTTTGTCATAATTGCCGTTGTTTGTCAGAAGGAGAGCCATGAGCTTCAACAGTCCCTTTCCCGACGTCGAGATCCCGAATCTGAGTGTCTACGACTACCTGTTCGGATCGATCGCGGACGCCGATCTGGAAAAGCCTGCGCTGATCGATGGCACCTCCGGGGCCGTCACCACGTATCAGGCTTTGATCGGGCAGATCGATAGCATCGCCGGCGCCCTCGCTGCGCGCGGACTCGAGCTCGGTGACGTCGTCGGCCTGCACTCGCCCAACGTGCCGGCATTCGCGTCGGTGCTGCATGGCATCCTGCGTGCAGGCGGCACGGCCACCACCATCAATGCTCTGTACACGGCGGAGGACATCGCCAAGCAGCTCACCGGTTCGGGCGCGAAGTTCCTCTTCACCGTCTCGCCGCTGTACCCGCAGGCCAAGGCGGCGGCGGAGAAGGCGGGGATCGCCGATGATCACATCATCGTTCTCGACGGTGCCGACGGGCACCCGAGTCTGAAGGACCTGCTCACTCAGGGCGCCCCGGCCCCGGATGTGTCGTTCGATCCGGCGACGCAGGTCGCGGTGCTGCCGTACTCCTCGGGCACCACGGGCGTCCCGAAGGGCGTGATCCTGACGCACCGTAACCTCGTTGCCAACGTCGCGCAGATGGAGCCGCGTGTCGGGATCGACTCCGACGACGCCGTCCTCGCAGTGCTGCCGTTCTTCCACATCTACGGGTTGACAGTGTTGCTCAACATCGCGCTGAAGTTGCGCGCCCGGTTGGTGACGATGCCGAAGTTCGATCTGGTGGAGTTCCTTCGGATCATCCAGGACAACAAGCTGACGTACCTCTTCATCGCTCCGCCGGTGGCTGTCGCGCTCGCGAAGCATCCGCTGATCGACCAATACGACCTCTCGAGTGTGCACACAGTCTTCTCCGGTGCTGCCCCGCTGGACGAGGAGCTCGGCAAGGCCGTCGCGACGCGACTCGGCGCCCGTATCCGACAGGGATACGGGATGAGCGAGCTCAGCCCGGTCAGCCACGCGATTCCGTTCGATCGTGACGACATGCCGCTCAGCTCGGTCGGTCTTCCGCTCGCGAACACCGTCAACAAGCTGGTCGATCCGGCAAGCGGCGAGGAAATCGAGCTTCCCGCCGAGGGCCGGTCCAAGCCGGGTGAGCTGTGGGTCAAGGGTCCGAACGTCATGGTCGGGTACCTCAACAATCCCGCTGCCACGGCGGACACGCTCGACGACGACGGCTACCTGCACACCGGTGACATCGCTGTCGTCGATGCCGAGGGCGTGGTCTTCATCGTCGACCGGCTCAAAGAGCTGATCAAGTACAAGGGCTACCAGGTGCCGCCCGCCGAGCTCGAAGCGTTGCTTCTGACGCATCCGGAGATCGCCGACGTGGCGGTCATCGGCGTTCTCGACGACGAGGGCGAAGAGGTGCCGAAGGCGTTCGTCGTGCTGCAGCCGAACGCGACGATCGACGAGGGCGGCATCATGGCGTTCGTGTCCGAGCGCGTGTCCCCGCACAAGAAGGTGCGCAAGGTCGAGTTCATCGAGACCGTCCCGAAGTCGGCTGCGGGCAAGATCCTGCGCAAGGACCTGCGGGCCGCAGAATCGGCCAAGTAGCTTGAGTCGCCGACACTGACTCTTCGAGAGCCCCCTACCCGATCGGGTAGGGGGCTCTCCTGTCCCTTCGGTACCCACTTGGGACCGAAGGGAACAGTCTCGCCCGAAACGGCCGCATTGCATCCTGTGCGGATCTAGCGTCGTTTTCAGCATCGTGGGTGTTCCACCGCGTTGCGCGAATGACTTACTTACATCCGTTTCGCGGAGAGGATGCACTGCCATGCAGGTCGACGAACTGCTCAAACCGTTCCCAATCAAGGAGTTCCACCCGTTCCCTCGTGCCATGATGGGCCCGGGCGCACACGAGATGATCGGGCCCGAGGCACTCAAACTCGGATTCAAGAAAACCCTCGTGATGACCACAGGTCTGCGTGGCACGGACACGGTGCACAAGATCGTGGAGTCGATGAAGTACCACGGCCTCGAAGTCGTGCTCTACGACAAGGTCGAGTCCAATCCCAAGGACTACAACGTCATGGATTCGGTCGCGATGTACACCGAAAACAAGTGTGACAGTTTCGTGTCCATCGGCGGAGGTTCTGCGCACGACGCCTGCAAGGGCGCCCGCATCTCCGTGGCGCACGACGGCCGCAGCGTCAACGAGTTCGAGGGCTTCAACAAGAGCGAGAACCCGAAGAACCCGCCGCACATCGCCGTGTCGACGACGGCAGGAACCGGCTCGGAGACCTCGTGGGCCTACGTGATCACCGACACCACGACCGATCCGGACAACCCGCACAAGTACGTTGCCTTCGACGACGCGTCGGTGACGTCCCTCGCGATCGACGACCCGGTCCTGTACTACACGTGCCCGACCGACTACACCGCACAGTGTGGATTCGACGTACTCGCGCATGCGAGCGAACCGTACGTGTCGCGTCTG
>NZ_LVCV01000605.1 GCF_001647195.1 Rhodococcus sp. EPR-157
CGGTCGCGAAGGCATGATGTACGCGCAGTACATCGCCGCCCAGGCATTCAACTCCGGTGGCCTCGGCATCATTCACTCGATCAGCCACGCAGTCAGCGCGTTCTACGACACCCACCATGGACTGAACAACGCCATCGCGTTGCCTCGGGTGTGGGCGTTCAACATGACGGCCGACTACCGCAAGTTCGCCGACATCGCCGTCGCGATGGGCATCGATACTCATGGAATGTCGGATCAGCGTGCTTCGCACGCTGCGCTGGAA
Source organism: Rhodococcus sp. EPR-157 (assembly GCF_001647195.1). Classification (GTDB taxonomy): domain Bacteria; phylum Actinomycetota; class Actinomycetes; order Mycobacteriales; family Mycobacteriaceae; genus Rhodococcoides. The sequence goes on from NZ_LVCV01000605.1 coordinate 263, forward strand.
GCCGCCATCCAGCTTCTGCGTGACGTGGGCATCCCGGAGAAGTTCGCCGACGTCGACCAGAACAGCTACAGCAAGAACCGGCTCGGCAAGGGACCGACCAAGTTCTACGAGAACTCGCCGAAGATCGTCGGCGACGATGCGGACATCGATCGCATCACGCACCACGTTCTCGGTGACGCCTGCACCCCGGGCAACCTGAAGGAATGCACGTTCGAGACGGTCCGGCCCGTCGTCGAACACTCCGTTCACGGAGACCTCGACGACCTGATCGGCTGACCCTTTCGCTCCCGCCCCTGGCTTCTTTCGATGCCGCCGGTGGGCGGGAGCGCGAACGGCACAACCTAGTACCACTGCTCTGGAAGGAACACCCACGTGTCAGTCCCGACGCCCATCAATGCTTCGGCACAGCATGATTTCGAATCCGTCGACGACGTCGTCGTCCGCTTCGGCGAGGCCGGATACATCGCCGACGACCGTCTCGCCACCACGGTGTTCCTGCAGTCCAGGCTGGACAAACCGGTCCTGCTCGAAGGTCCTGCCGGTGTCGGAAAGACCGAACTGGCAAAGACTCTCGCGGAGGTGACCGGACGAAGACTGTTGCGACTGCAGTGCTACGAGGGTCAGGACGAGACGAAGGCCCTGTACGAGTGGGACTACGGCAAGCAGCTTCTGTACACCCAGGTGCTGAAGGAGAAGATCGGGCAACTGGTCGCCGATGCGGAAACTCTCGGCGAGGCGGTCGACCGGATCTCGGCCCAGGAAAGTGTCTTCTTCTCCGAACGGTTCCTGGCTCCGCGTCCGCTACTCGAGGCCATCCGCTCCGAGGAACCCGTCGTGCTGTTGATCGACGAGGTCGATCGCGCCGACGAGGCACTCGAAGCGGTGTTGCTCGAGCTGCTCGGCGAGAACCAGGTGTCCGTTCCCGAGCTCGGGACGTTCACCGCGAAGATCCCGCCCTACGTGATTCTGACGTCGAACAACACGCGTGACCTGTCCGCTGCGCTGAAACGTCGTTGCCTGCACAGCTTCTTGGATTACCCGACGGCCGAGCGTGAACTCGACATCGTCAACTCGAAGGACACCGGCCTGTCGGAGGCTCTGGCCGGCCAGCTCGTTCAGGTGGTGCGCGGATTGCGGGAGCTCGAGCTGCGCAAGTCGCCGAGCATCTCCGAAACCGTGGACTGGGCGAAGACACTCGCTGTCCTCGGCGCAAGCGAGTTGACGGCCAAGTTGCTGAGCGACACGGTGTCCGTCGTCGTCAAGTACGACAAGGATGTGCGCAAGGCAACCAGTGCGATCCCGCGGCTGATCGATCCGAACGCCGTGATCGACGAGGACCACGGCCATGGGCACGGCCACGGCCATGGGCACGGTCACGAGGGGGACCACACCCACGACCCGGTCGCTGTTGTTGTCGAAGAGGACGATTCGGGTCCGGACGGACGTGCGATCCGCGCGGCGAAGAACGAACCCGGCCGCCACGGCAACTATTACGGCGGAACCAGCGCTGTCCCCCCGACGCCCGCGAAGGATGTGCCGAAGACACAGGGAAGTCGTTCGTTCGCCGGCGGCTTCGGTGGCAAGAAGAACCGAAAGGGCTGAGCGAGTCGTGGAGCAGAGCCTGCATCGATTCGTGCGGTTGCTTCGGTTGCGAGGCATGAGGATTTCGGTACCCGAGATGCTCGATGCCATGCAGGCCGCGGCACAACCGGGGATGCTGGAGAATCGGCGGCTCCTGCGAGAGGCGCTCCGTGTCTCACTGGTCAAGGATCGCGACGGTGACCCGGTGTTCGAGGAAGTCTTCGAGCTGTTCTTCGCGCTCGTGAAGGTGCAGAACGACGATGGCCAGCGCGGACACGGACACGGTCACGACGACCTCTCCGACGAAGGAGTCCTCGAATCCTTCACGCTCAGTGAGGAACCGGGGAATCTACCCGAGCAGGGACACGAGCACGGGGCGCCCTCGGATATTCGTGAGTTCTTCGATCCGGACGATCTCGCCACGCAGTACAACTTGCACCAGGAAGCGAACAAGATCGATCTCGCCTCGATGACCGACGAGATCGTGTTCAGCAAGGACTCGACCAGCAATCTCGGTGAGGGTGAACGCGTCCAGATCGAGACCGATCACCTCAAGGGTGGCGGTATTCCGGGTGCGATCTCGACGACCACCGGAACCAAAGTCGACGCGGACCTGTCCGTCGCCGAGCAGGATGCACTCTTCGGCTGGCTCGACGACCTTCCAGACGAGGTTCAAGGTGACGTCCTCGACGAGGCGACGGCATTGCGTCGACGACTCGCCGGCGTCCTCGCCAATTTGCCCGAGGCCTTGAAGCATCATTTGGAAACGCTTCTCGCACTGGAGAACTCTGTCGTCGAAGGACGCGAGGACCGCGTCGCGAAGGTCGATCACGTCGGGGAGCTCGAGCGCGCCGAATTGGAGGAGTCGTTGCGTCGGCTGACGCACAGCCTGCACGGGGCACTGACGCACCGTCGCAAGGCGGGTGCACGGGGCCGAGTGGATTCGGGACGGACGATGCGCCGGAACATGCGCTACGACGGTGTCCCTTTCCGGCCGGTGACGGTGCAGCGAAGCGAGGACAAACCACGTCTACTGCTGCTGACAGACGTGAGCCTGTCGGTTCGCGCCACCGCGCGGTTCACCCTGCATCTGGTCCACGGATTGCAGGATCTCGTCAGCCAGGTTCGAACGTTCGCGTTCGTGTCGGATCTGGTGGAGATCACCGACCTCTTCGCCGACCACAGCGTCGAGCACGCGTTGGGGTTGGTATTCGGCGGTGACGTTCTCGACGTCGATGCCAATTCCGACCACGGCAACGCGTTCAGCCAGTTTCTGGAGGACCACGGAAATGCGGTGAGCCGTCGAACCACGGTTCTCGTGTTGGCAGATGGTCGTTCGAACGGCCTGGATCCGCGCGTCGAAGCATTCGCGGAGATCACCAGGCGCGCCAAGGAAACCATCTGGCTCACCCCGGAACCGCGGTACTCGTGGGGACTCGGGTCCTGTGACCTGCCGGAGTACGCGCAGTATTGTCAACGAGTTCGCGTAGTGCGAGATCTGACGGGCCTCACCAGCACTGCCGACGCTTTGGCGACGGAACAGGTGGGACGATGACGACGCTGGAGAAACCACCGGAGGCTACGGATCGACGTAGCCGGTTCACGCGAGACGAAATTCCGCGACTCGTCGGGATGTTCGTGTTCATCGTGGGACTGCACGTGCTGGGATGGGGCCTGTTCGTCCACTACAACTCCATTCCCCGCATCCACGAATTGACCGGCGCCGACGGCACTCTCGTGTACGCGGGCGCGGGCGTACTCGCGTACACGCTCGGAATGCGGCATGCGTTCGACGCGGACCACATCGCGGCAATCGACGACACCACGCGATTCCTGCTGCAGAAGGGCAAGCGGCCGTTGGCAGTCGGGTTGTTCTTCTCTCTCGGACACTCGACAGTGGTGTTCGTCTTCGTCGCCGCGATCGCACTGGTCGCGTCCAAGGCGACGGCGTTCCAGGACGCGTTCGCGGGCGTCGGCGGCATCATCGGCACTCTCGTGTCGGGTACGTTTCTGTATTTGATTGCAGCGCTGAACTTCGCGGTGCTCGCAGGGATCGTGCGGGTATGGCGTCGCGCCAAGCGCGGTGAATATTCCGAGGAACACCTGGACGATCTTCTCGCCAAGCGTGGTCTCATGAACCGCATCTTCCGTGGCCGCTACGACCGGTACATCAAGGATTCGTGGCAGATGTACCCACTCGGTCTGCTGTTCGGGCTCGGATTCGACACCGCCACCCAGGTCGGGCTACTCGCGGTCGCCGGAACCACCGCCATGGCAGGCGGATTGCCGCCGATGGCGATCATCGCGCTGCCGATCCTCTTCACCGCGGGAATGACGACGATGGACACCATCGACGGAATCTTCATGTCGAAGGCATACGGGTGGGCATTCGTCACACCGGTGCGCAAGATCTACTACAACATCACGATGACGTCGCTGTCGATCTTCGTCGCAGTGGTCATAGGGTCGGTCCAGTTGCTCTCGTTGCTCGGCGACGAGTTCGGACTCAGCGGGCAGCCGTGGGAATTTCTGGCGTCGATCAACCTCAACCTCGCCGGCCAGATCGTCGTTGGCACGTTCTTCGTCGTATGGATCTCAGCGTTGGTCTACTACAAGGTCGCCAAGGTGGATCAGAAGTTCGCGGCGGCACAGACTCGCGACCACTGAGCGTATCCGGCACATCGCGCCCAGTTTTTCGGTAGTAAGGACCCATGGACGTCACTGTCGACATTGCCCAGGGTCGGTTGCGCGGACAGCGCACCGGAGCAGCCACTACGTTTCTCGGAATTCCTTACGCCGAAGCGCCCTTCGGATCACTGCGGTTCGCAGCCCCCTCGTCACCGCCGTCGTGGTCCGGAGTGCGTGATGCGGTGTCTCTGGGGGCCACCGCTCCCAAGATCGGGTACCGACCCCCGACCAGCGAGATCCTGACCGAACCCGTCGTACCGGGCCAGGACTGCCTGAACCTGAACGTGTGGACGCCGGATGTTGCCGAGACGGGTCTGCCGGTCTTCGTCTGGATCCACGGCGGCGCATTCGTCAACGGCTCCAACGCTGTCCCGATATACGACGGTTCTGCCTTCGCACGGGACGGCATCGTCGCAGTCGCGATCAACTACCGGCTGGGCGCGGACGGATTCGCACGCGTCGAGGGTGCCCCGGCAAACCGCGGCCTGCTCGACCAGGTCGCCGCGCTGGAATGGGTCCGCGAGAACATCGCGGCGTTCGGCGGAGATCCAGCTCGGGTGACCATCGCGGGGGAGTCGGCCGGCGCCATGAGCGTCGGGACGCTGCTGTCGATGCCGCGCGCGGACGGGCTCTTCCATCGTGCCGTCCTGCAGAGCGGAGCCGGACATCACGTGATCAGTGAGGCCACTGCCACGAAGGTCGCTGCGGCGCTGGCCGAGGCAGTCGGGGTCGCCCCGACGGTCGATGGGCTCGGTTCGGTCTCGGTGGATCGGCTCGTCGATGCCCAGCGGGAGCTCGGCGATCGGATCACGGCCGAAGCGCCGACCGGTGCATGGGGTGAACTGGCGTTCAACATGATGCCGTTCGAGCCGTACATCGACGGTGACGTCGTCCCCGACCTGCCGTATCGGCGAATCGTCGAGGGCGCAGGATCGAGCGTGGACATACTCATCGGCACTACGAGTGAGGAGTTCGCATTCTTCCTTGTTCCCGCAGGAGTGACCGAGTACATCGACTCCGCACGGGTTCGGTTGGTGCTCGCCGCCTACGGCGTCGACGTCGACGCGGCCGTCGACGCCTATCGCGCCCAGTTTCCGGACGCCACACCGGGTGAGCTGTTCATCGCCCTCATGACCGACTGGTTTTTCCGTATTCCAGCGCTGAGGGTCGTCGAGTCGAGGGAGGGGCGAGCGTTCGTGTACGAATTCACCTGGCGTTCGTCGTTGTTCGACGGTCGACTCGGTGCATGTCATGCCCTCGAGATCCCGTTCGTCTTCGATGTTCTGGACAAACCCGAGACAGCCCGCATCACCGGTGCGAATCCTCCGCAGAAGGTTGCCGACGAGATGCACCGAGCGTGGGTCGACTTCGTTCGTGACGGTTCGCCTGGCTGGGTGCAGTACGGGAGCGACAGGTCGGTGATGATGTTCGGCGAGCAGTCCGGCGTGGTCGACGATCCGCGGCCCTCGACGCGGGAAGTGTGGGCGGGAGTGCGCTGACACCCGGTGCTCGAGGGCGTCGGGAAGCCAGCACCCTTTTTGCCGACCTGGCACACGCGCTCGGACGTGAAAACTGTGCCTAGTTTGGCAAGAACGGTGCTAGCTTGCCTCGATTGACCCCGTATCGCGGTGTAGACGGGCCGACGCGACCGCGCGGAATCGCTTATCGTGCTACCCGTGAACTTACCGACGACGTCGTTCCGTCTCACCCCGATGAGCCCACGCGATCCGAAGCAACCTCATCGTTCCGCGAGTCCGCTCGAGCTGTTCTTCGACCTGGTCTTCGTCATCGCAGTCAGCATCGCCGCAGTGCAGTTGCATCACTCGTTGACCGAGAACCACATCGCCGAAGGCATCGTGAGCTACCTGATGGTGTTCTTCGCCATCTGGTGGGCGTGGATGAACTTCACCTGGTTCGCGACGTCGTTCGACAACGACGACTGGCTGTACCGGGTGCTGACGGTCGTGCAGATGGCAGGCGTGCTGGTCCTGGCGGCAGGGATCGAGCCGGCGTTCGCAGACAAAGAATTCGCCATCCTGGTACTCGGCTACGTGGTCATGCGCGTTGCGATGGTGGCGCAATGGGTGCGTGCATCGACGTCGTCGGAACATCGCAGGACCGCGCTGACGTATGCGGGCGGGATCGCTGCACTGCAGGTGCTGTGGGTGCTGTGGCTCCTGATTCCGGGCGGTCCGGCACAGGGAATCTTGTTCGTGGTGTTCGCCGCCGCGGAGATCATGATTCCTGTCGTCGCCGAGAAAACCGGCGGCACGACGCCGTGGAATCCCCACCACATCACCGAGCGCTACGGGTTGTTCACCCTCATCCTGTTGGGCGAGAGTCTGCTCGCGTCGGCCAACGCGATCATCGAAGCTCTGCAGGAAGATACCGCTCTCGCACCGTTGATTTCGATTTCGGTGCTGACCCTCGTCGTGACGGCGGCGCTCTGGTGGATCTACTTCTGGCCACCGCACCACCATGCGATCGGCACCCTGTCGAATTCACTGAAGTACGGGTACGTGCACTACTTCGTCTTCGCTGCGGCAGGCGCGTTCTCGGCAGGCATCGAGGTCGAGATCGACGTACTGACCCATCACAGCGAGCTGAGCGACGTGGCCGCGTCGTTCACGGTGACCATTCCGATCGCCGTGTTCGTACTCGGAATCTGGTTCATCGCCATCAAGGACAACGCCGATCGACTCGTCAACACCGTCGTTCCGGTCGGTGCGCTGCTGGTTCTTCTCGACCCGCTGATCCCCATACCCATCACGCTGACGGCAGTGGTCATGGTCGTCGTCGTCGCGGTACTCGTCGTGCGCCGACCCCTCGAAGCCGAACATGAGAAACTGACCCCATGAGCATCGGAACCTTGATCTTGCTTCGCCACGGCGAGAGTGAATGGAACGCGTCCAATCAGTTCACCGGATGGGTGGACGTCCGTCTGACGGAGAAGGGCGAGGCCGAGGGCAAGCGCGCGGGAGAGCTACTTGCCGAGGCTGGTGTTCTGCCCGACGTGCTGTACACCTCGCTGCTGCGCCGTGCGATCAGCACCGCGAACATCGCGCTCGATGCAGCCGACCGCCACTGGATCCCCGTCGTCCGTGACTGGCGCCTGAACGAGCGCCACTACGGCGCCTTGCAGGGGCTCAACAAGGCCGAGACCAAGGAAAAGTTCGGCGACGAGCAGTTCATGCTGTGGCGTCGGAGCTACGACACCCCGCCGCCCGCGATCGAAGCAGCCAGCGAATACAGCCAGGACGGCGATCCGCGATACGCAGATCTGCCGAGCGTGCCGATGACCGAGTGCCTGAAGGACGTCGTCGACCGGCTCATCCCGTACTTCGAAGAGACGATTGTCGCCGAGCTGAAAGCGGGCAAGAACGTGCTCGTCGCTGCCCATGGCAACTCGCTTCGTGCTCTGGTGAAGTACCTCGACGAGATCTCCGACGCCGACATCGCCGGCCTGAACATCCCGACGGGTATCCCGCTGCAGTACAACTTCGGCGATGGAGACGGAAAACTCGTCCCGACGAACCCGGGCGGAACGTACCTCGACCCGGAAGCTGCGGCCGCCGGAGCAGCTGCGGTCGCCAATCAGGGTGCCAAGTAGGTCCATCTGTGGCTTCGCAGGGCCCACTCCGGTGGGTCCTGCGGACAACTCCAGGTGAACGGTCGAAGAACACTGCCGACGAAGGCTATGACTACCAGGGAAATGCCTGCACCCTGCGTATGTGAGCTGTCCATCGAACGTACGATTCGGGTGTGAGTGTTACATCGGCTGTGCTGCTGGCTATTGCGACGGCCTTCGTGGGATATCTCGTCGGCAGCGTCCTGATCCCCTATCTCGCAACCCGGCATTCGGAGCGGACACGGGCGAGCTCGGGCCTGACGATGTCCCAGGTACTGGATCTGATCATCCTTGCGTCGGAGAGCGGAATCGCGGTCGTCGACCGGTTTCACGACGTGGTGCTGTCCAATCCGCGGGCCGAGGAGCTCGGTCTGGTGCGTAATCGCCTGATCGACGATCGTGCGTGGGAAGCGGCTCAGAAGGTCCTCGCAGACGGCAATCCGGTCGAAGTCGACATCAGTTCCAAAGATGTACGAACCAGCACCAGCCGCGACCGCATGGCCGTGCGATGCGTGGCGCGGATGCTCAGCAAGGAAGACCAACGGTTCGTCGTCCTTTTCGCCGACGACGATTCCGAACAGGTCCGAATGGAAGCAACGCGTCGGGACTTCGTCGCCAATGTCAGCCACGAACTGAAGACGCCCGTCGGCGCGATGAGTTTGCTCGCCGAAGCGCTGCTCGAATCCGCCGACGATCCTGACTCCGTGCGCCACTTCGGCGGAAAAGTAGTTGCCGAATCCAAGCGGCTCGGCAACATGGTGACCGAACTGATCGCCCTCTCACGGTTGCAAGGCGCAGAGAAGCTGCCCGATCTCGAGGTCGTCGACGTAGACACCGTCGTCAACGAGGCCCTCGATCGATCCAAGATCGCCGCAGAGAACGCGGGCATCACGGTCACGACCGATCACCCGAGCGGACTGGAGGTGCTAGGTGATCAAGCGCTGTTGGTCACCGCGCTCGCGAATCTCATCCAGAACGCCATTGCGTACTCGTCCGATGGCTCGCCCGTGTCCGTTACTCGTGCGCTGCGCAACGGCTACGTCGCGTTCGCGGTCACCGACCGTGGCATCGGAATAGCCAAGGAAGACCAAGAGCGGGTCTTCGAACGATTCTTCCGCGTCGACAAAGCTCGTTCGCGGGCAACGGGAGGTACAGGTCTCGGCCTGGCCATCGCCAAACACGTCGCAGCCAACCACAACGGGAGTATCTCGCTGTGGAGCAAGCTCGGCACCGGATCGACCTTCACCCTGCAGATCCCCGCCTATTTCGAAGAAGACGACCTCGGGTCGACAGAAGGAGAACTACAGTGACCGGGAACCTACAGTGACCAACGTACTGATCGTCGAAGACGAAGAATCGTTGGCCGATCCGCTGGCCTTTCTCCTGCGCAAAGAAGGATTCGAAGCCACCGTCGTCGGCGACGGACCGTCGGCGCTCGCCGAATTCGACAGAGCCGGAGCAGATATCGTGCTTCTGGATCTCATGCTTCCCGGCATGAGCGGCACGGACGTGTGCAAGCAGTTGCGTGCGCGTTCCGGTGTTCCCGTCATCATGGTCACTGCGCGGGACAGTGAGATCGACAAGGTCGTCGGACTAGAACTCGGTGCGGACGACTATGTGACCAAGCCGTATTCGGCGCGGGAGCTGATCGCTCGCATCCGTGCAGTACTTCGCCGCGGCAGCGACGCGGAGCTCGACGGCGCCGCGGACACGGGCGTGTTGGAGGCCGGCCCGGTCCGCATGGACGTCGAACGCCATGTGGTGATGGTGAACTCCGAGCAGATCACGTTGCCGCTCAAGGAATTCGATCTCCTCGAGTACCTACTGCGGAATTCGGGACGGGTGCTCACGCGTGGTCAGTTGATCGACCGAGTGTGGGGCGCCGACTATGTGGGCGACACCAAAACCCTGGACGTGCACGTGAAGCGGCTTCGGTCGAAGATCGAGACCGACCCAGCCAAGCCCGAGCACCTCGTCACCGTCCGCGGATTGGGATACAAGCTCGAAGGATGAGTGCAAGGGTCAGGTCAGGAACCAGGCGTCCCGTAGTGGGTACTGGGCGGCCCGGACGAGCCAGCGACCTTCCTGACGGCACTCCTTCTGGACGTAATGCCCGTCCCCGCGGCATTCGATCAACCGGGACGTTCCGTACGGGCTGACGATGATCGACTTCGCGCCCGGCGTGTAGGCACTTCCGGTGCTGATACCGCCGGGTGCGAACACGTCCACGAACTCACCCGTCGCGTCGTACCAGCTCCATGGATCGGCCGACGCGGTCGGTGCGAGGCCGGCCGCCAAGCCGAGCGCGATTGCCGTTGTCGCAACCAGTTTCTTGATCATGGAATGCCCTTCGTCGCCGTGTATCGGTGCTCGCAGTGTCGTACGGACATGCGCCGGGAGGGGCCGATCGAAGTGATTTCATCCGAAAAGGATCAGGGGGTCGGCGCTCCGCGCCAGTGGCGCGATTGAGTGCACCCCAACACACTTAACCGCGCCACTGGCGGCGGAGCCGCCCGCAGGTCCAGCAGCGCTACTTGGTGCGCTGCGCCTCACGCGTCGCAGGGTGGAGCGCGATGAGTCCGAGGCCGCGGCGACGTGTGCACAGCGATGCCAGCTCCTCGTATGCGGGCTTGCCGAGCAACTCGATCAACTCGGGCCGGTAGGACTCGAATACCTGCTTGCTGCCGACGTGTGCGTCGGGGGAGCCTGAGCAGTACCAGGCCAGATCGTGACCGCCCTCGCCCCAACCTCGACGGTCGTACTCACCGATGGTGGTCTTGAGCACCTCGGTACCGTCCGGGCGCGTGATCCAATCCTGGGTGCGGCGGATCGGCAGCTGCCAGCACACGGCCGGTTTCACCTCGAGCGGTTCGATGCCTCTGCGCAACGCCATCGAATGCAGTGCGCACCCGATTCCGCCGGCGAACCCGGGGCGGTTCTGGAAGATGCATGCGCCCTTGTACCGGCGAGTGCGCAGCGACTGCTCGTCGTCGAGATCGTCGTACTCGACGTAGCCCTTCTTCCCGAGGCCCTTGTCCATCAGCTGCCAGTCCTCGGCAGTGAGCAACTTCACCGACGCGTCGAGCTTGTTCTTGTCGTCCTCGTCGGAGAGGAACGCGCCGTGTGAGCAGCAGCCGTCGTCGGGCCGTCCTGCGACGGTTCCCTGGCATGCGGGAGTGCCGAACACGCACGTCCAATTCGACAACAGCCACGTGAGATCTGCCGCGATGATGTGTTCGGAGTTGTCCGGATCTGGAAATTCCACCCATTCTCGGGGAAAGTCCAGGTCGACTTCTGCAGCAAAAACCGGCTGCTTACTACCTGCTGTCACAAGTGACGACGGTAGACCCAGTACCGTGGGGATGTGCGATTAGGGGTGCTCGACGTCGGAAGCAACACCGTGCATCTTCTGGTGGTGGATGCGCATCGCGGTGGACACCCGACGCCGATGAGCTCGTCGAAGGCGACTCTGCGGCTGTCGGAGAACACCGACGCCGACGGAAACATCACGCGTGAAGGTGCAGATCGTCTGGTGGGCGAGGTCGGAGACTTCGCGGCGATCGCCAAGAAGTCGGGCTGCGAAGAGCTCATGGCGTTCGCGACGTCGGCGGTACGTGATGCACACAACAGTGACGCAGTTCTCGCGCGAGTCCAGCAGGAAACCGGGGTGGCTCTGCAGACGCTGTCCGGGGTCGACGAAGCGCGGCTGACGTTCCTCGCGGTGCGTCGCTGGTACGGCTGGAGTGCCGGTCGAATCGTGAACCTCGACATCGGTGGCGGCTCCCTCGAATTGACGTCGGGGACCGACGAGGACCCCGACAGAGCGTTTTCGCTCTCGCTCGGCGCAGGCCGCCTGACCAGGGATTGGCTCGACGTCGACCCGCCAGGTAAGCGTCGCGTCGCGGTTCTGCGAGACTGGCTCGACGCTGAGCTCGCGACACCGGCCAAAGAGCTCCTCGCGGCCGGCGAACCGGATCGGACGGTCGGTACATCGAAGACGTTTCGATCGCTGGCGCGGTTGACCGGCGCGGCACCATCCGCAGCCGGTCCGAGGGTGACTCGGACGCTCACTGCGGACGGTCTCAGGCAACTTATAGCCTTCATTTCCCGGATGACGGCGTCGGACCGTGCAGAATTGGAAGGAGTCAGTGCCGACCGGTCACCGCAATTGGTGGCGGGGGCATTGGTAGCGGAAGCGAGTATGCGAGCACTGTCGATCGACACGATCGAAATTTGCCCGTGGGCGCTGAGGGAAGGGTTGATTTTGCGGAAGCTGGACACCGAAACGGACGGCGATCTGGTGGTGCGGTCGACATGAGTGACAACAACGCTGACCCGGAAGACACCGGGCAGATCTCCGTTGCCGAGCTCCTGGCTCGCAACGGGCAGAAGTCGACAGGCGTCAGCTCGGGCGGACGTCGCCGTCGCGGCGTGAAGGGCGGCATCTCGGTAGCCGAGCTGACCGGTGAGATCCCAGTGGTTCGATCCGAGCCTGCGTCACCGCAGGCTCCGGTGATCGCCACCGAAGCCGCGTCGCCGCAAGCCCCGCCGAAGACGCCTCAGCAAACCCCGCCTCAGCAAACCCAGCCTCAGCAACTCCCGCCACGGCAACCTTTGCTGCGGGACAAGACCACGCAGGAACCGGAGTTGCTGTCCGGCTCGACGACGGCTGCCGGTGATCTGCTCAACCAGGCTCACGACGAGAGTGAGCGTCGTCCCTACGGTGCGACAGCCTCCCAGCGTCCGACGCCGAGCCAGCGTCCCACTCCGAGTCAGCGGCCCACGCCGGTGACCGGTCGTCGGGCAATCGCTGACGACGCCGACAGTGTGCGATCCACCGAACGCCCGCAACGCGCGTCGGGTTTCGTGGCTCGGAGTCGAACCCAAGCGACCGATACCGGCGCCGAACCGGTCACCGACATCACGCCGAAGCCTGACGCGGACGTCACGGCTCGGACTCCGGACCTGACCAAGAAGATCGCTGCCCTCGAAGCCGAGAACTCGGCCCCAGAAACCTCGGCCTCAGAAACCTCGGACGCTGAGACTTCGGCCGCCGAGACGTCGACGGTAACGATCGACAAGAGCGAGGACGCCACTCCTACCGACGAGTCTGCGGATGGTGCGGCGGTCGAGCAGTCGGCGACGCCTGCCGCCCCGGATCGTGTCCCCGGCAAGAAGGATGCGGCCAAGCAATGGCTCGCTCTCGTCGGCCAGGGCGTCGTCGCCGTCATTGTCGGTGCGCTGCTGTTCAAGGGCTTCGAGCGCCTGTGGGACATGCTGCCCTGGGTGGCTCTGATTCTTGCGGTGCTCGTGATCGTCGGTCTCGTTGCGGTTGTGCGGATCCTGCGTCGAACCGATGACATGATCAGCATGGTGATCGCGATTGCCGTCGGAGTGTTCGTCACTCTCGGTCCGCTTGCGTTCCAACTGAGTACTGGCTGATCGGGTCTGTGATGGGCGGTCGTGTCGCTGTTGGGCTGTCCACTGCCTCGGTGTACCCACAGAACACCGAGGCGGCGTTTCGGTATGCCGCCGAACTGGGCTACGACGGTGTCGAGTTGATGGTGTGGGCCGAGTCGGTCAGCCAGGACGTGGAAGCGGTCGGAGCGCTCGCACGGAGATACGGCGTCCCGGTGCAGGCTATTCATGCGCCGTGCCTGCTCATCTCGCAACGTGTGTGGGGGGCCGATCCGGCAGCGAAGCTGGAGCGTTCGGTGCAGGCCGCCGAGAAGCTCGGCGCGTCGACAGTCGTCGTGCACCCGCCGTTTCGGTGGCAGAAGAAGTACGCCGACGGCTTCGGCGAGCAGGTTGCGGATCTCGAGATGGGCTCCGACGTCGTCGTGGCAGTCGAGAACATGTTCCCGATGCGGGCCGACCGATTCTTCGGTCGAAAGGAAGGCTCTGCGGCTCGACTCCGCAAGCGCGGCGGTCCGGGTGCAGCGCTGTCCGCGTTCGCACCGTCCTACGATCCGACCGACTCGGGGCACGCCCACTACACGCTGGATCTGTCGCACACGGCCACGGCAGGCACCGATGCCATCGAAATGATGAACCGAATGGGCGACGGTCTCGCGCATCTTCACCTCGCCGACGGACGAGGCGCGTCGGTCGACGAGCACTTGATTCCGGGCCACGGCGATCAGCCCTGCGCCGAAGTCTGCACCGAGTTGCGGCGTCGCGGGTTCACCGGTCAGGCCGTGATCGAGATCAACACGCAGAATGCGCGAACACTGGCGGAGCGGTCCTCGATGCTCGGTCAGGCGCTGTCCTTCGCGCGTCGCTACCTGCAATGAGCACGCGGGGCGTCACAGCGCTCCGACTCCGGCGACGACGACGCCGACCCCGCTGACGACAAGTCCTGCCGTCAGGGTTGCGGCGCCCACCCATACCGCTGCCATCGCCCGACCGGGCTTCTGCGGATCGACTCCGAGAACCGACAGAAAGAACCCTGCGGGGATGAAGATCGCTGCGGACAGTACGGCGATCGAGCCCACCGCGGACCACACGTCCGAGACGCCCGCCGCGTTCGTCACCAGGGGGACCACCAATCCCAGCGTCACCAGTACGCCCGCGTGCGCGTGCCCGGCGCGGAAGAAGGTCTTCTGCAGGGCGTTGGCTCCCTGCGCGCCGCTGGTCACCCTGAGCAGGAACGTTCCGCCGTACGCGATTCCGACGACGGTGAGCAGTGTGACGCCGAGAACGATGGTCAGCAGTGCGCTCATTTCGGGCTCCTGTAAAGTTGCTGGATACTTTCACTATCTATATTGGATAGTGAAAGTATCCAGCTTGTCAAGGAGGTTGGAGTGCGCGTGTCCGAGCTGGTCGATGCGTCGGGACTCCCGCTCGCGACCATCAAGTACTACTTGCGTGAAGGTCTGCTCATGCCGGGCGAGGCAACGAGCGCCACGCAATCGAAGTACAGCGAGGAGCACGTCGAACGGCTCGTGCTGATCAAGGCGCTCACCGGGGTGGGTCTACCCATCGGCAGGATCCGCACCGTTCTGCATCTGATAGAACATCCCAACCACTCGCTCGTCGAGACGTTGGGACGCGCCATTTCCGAGCTTCCGCCCTATCTGGACCGAGACGATGCGTCCGAATATCCGCGAGCTCGAGCCGCGATCGGAAGGTTGGGGCAGGTGTACGACCCCAGGTTCGCGGCAGTCGCGCAGCTCGAACGCGCACTGCAGGCGGCCGAGGACGTAGGCATACCGATGACCGACGAACGGCTGGAGGTCTATGGGCGTGCGATCCGACGGATCGCCGAATACGACCTCGCGTTGATGCCGGAGTCCACTGACGCAGCCGTCGAATACGCCGTGCTCGGCACCGCGATCTACGAACCGATAATGACAGCCCTCAGGCGGCTTGCTCACCAGGACATCGCATCCACAAACCCTGAACAGAAGATCGTCTCCGAAAGGCAAGACACATGAGTAGCCCCTTCAAGTCGGCCACGACACTGACGACTCTCGAACGGACGGAGACCGACGGCTCCTACGTCGCGGTGATCGACTCGACGTGGACCATCGGGCCGAAGGTCCACGGCGGGACGATGCTTGCCGCGTGTGCCGCTGCGGCGAAGTCGCAGCTGCGGGGGGACGATGTCCAACCGCTGGCGGTGAGCGTCAGCTACCTCAGTGCACCCGATCCGGGCGAGGTCGTACTGACCGCGATCGTCCGCAAGCGCGGCAAGCAGGTCTCGCATGTCGACGTCGAGATGACTCAGGGTGACCGGGTGGCGGCGCGCGCGATGGTGACGCTCGGTCGACCGGACGTCGACGACCCTCGCCACGAGGTGCAGTCGTCCCTGTCGTCGATGGCGGTAGAACCGCCCGCGGACACCGAGGCGATCGGCGGCG
>NZ_LVCV01000606.1 GCF_001647195.1 Rhodococcus sp. EPR-157
GAGCCGGAGGTTCGGATGTGGGTTCGACCGCACGAAGGTGACGAGGCAGACCCGGACACCTGCGCATTGTTCGCGCTCATGACGGGCGACATCTGTGCGCCTGTGACGATGAATCGGGGCATGTTCGGGTGGGCGCCGACCGTGCAGCTGACCACCTACCTGCGTCGCCAGCCTGCACCTGGCTGGCTCCGGGTCGCGGCCAGCAGCACCGTCATCGGCGGCACGTGGTTCGAGGAGGACCATCTCGTGCTCGACTCGACCGGCGCGGTCGTGGTGCAGAGCAGGCAGCTGGCGATGGTGCCGCGCTGAGGTTCGCCGAGCCACCGATCTAGGCTTGCCGCATGACGAGAATTGCTGTAATCGGAGGCGGGCGCATCGGTGAGGCGTTGATCGCCGGACTGCTCGAAGCGGGATATGCAGTTCGTGACCTGGTGGTGGCCGAGAAGTTCGAGCCCCGTGCTGCCGAGCTGGCCTCGACCTTCGGGGTGCTGACGACGACCATCGCCGAGGCATCCGAGAATGCCGACGTCATCGTGTTGGCCGTCAAGCCAGGAGATGTGGACGGGGCACTCACCGAGGTCGCCAAAATCGATCTCGACGGTGAACGTGAACAGCTCATCGTCTCGCTCGCCGCAGGCATAACCACCGCGAAGTTCGAGTCGAAGCTGCCCGCCGGGTTCCCTGTCGTGCGCGTCATGTCGAACACGCCGATGCTCGTGGGCGAGGGCGTCAGCGTTCTAGCGCCCGGAAAGTACGCCAAGGCCGAACATCTCGAACTCGTGCGGACGATTCTGTCGACGGTCGGCAAGGTCGTCACCGTGAAAGAGAACCAACTCGATGCCGTGACGGCGGTATCCGGGTCCGGTCCCGCCTACTTCTTTCTCGTCGCCGAAGCGATGATCGACGCCGGCGTCGGCCTCGGATTGACCCGCGAAGTTGCCTCCGCGATCGTCGTTCAGACGATGGTCGGGTCCGGGGCGATGCTGGATCGCTCGGATGAGACGCCGACGGAGCTTCGTTATGCAGTTACTTCTCCCGGCGGAACAACGGCCGCGGCAGTGCGAAAACTGGAAGAAAACGGCCTCCGAGCAGCGTTTTTCGATGCTTTGGGTGCCGCGAAGTCCCGTGCAGCTGAGATGGGCGTCACAGCGGAATAGAAAACTGATGCCCTACACCCGTCGCAGTAACCCCATTGGTCACGTTAAGCTCAGTGGTAGCACGTGCGTGTCTGTTCGGCAGGAGGGGAAGCCTGCCGCGCGAGACGTGCCGGAGGTATGTGAATAGATGGCGCCTGTAAACAAGCCGTCCAAGGGTGCGTCCCTGGATGGCCAACCAGCTTTGGCTGGAACGCAATTCCTCACAGTGGCCGAAGTGGCAACGCTGATGAGGGTGTCCAAGATGACTGTGTACCGACTGGTGCACGGCGGAGAGCTGCCTGCTGTACGAGTGGGTCGATCGTTCCGTGTACACGCCAAGGCTGTGCACGATTACCTCGAGACCTCGTACTTCGACGCAGGCTGAGTCGCGCGCTTCGTGTCGACTTCGCTCTATCGGGCCGGTTTCGTGGATCGTTGTCCACACCGGTAAGGTGGAGTCTCGTCGTGGCCGAGTAATATCGGCACTCGTGCCAGGGGCTGATTAGTTGCATCGAGCTTCGACCAACGAGGCCCGAGCGCCAGCTTGGGGATCGACGGCTTACTCCACGTGAAAGTCCTGTGGGGGAGTTCGAGGCTGCCAGGTAGGCGTACGCAACTTCGCGTGCGCGAAAACGCTAGAGAAGAACGTGAGGACACCCGCCATGGGTTCAGTGATCAAGAAGCGTCGCAAGCGCATGTCGAAGAAGAAGCACCGCAAGCTGCTTCGTCGCACTCGAGTGCAGCGCAGGAAACTCGGTAAATAGAGCTTTCGAGAAGGAGCCCGTCACCAGCAATGGTGGCGGGCTCCTTTTCGTCGGCCGGTGCTCGGCGCGGTCACGTCCGAACGAGCATTTTTCCTGCACAGGGTGTCGAAATCGGTTCGCTCGCATCTTCCCGGGATTCCAGTAGGCTGCAGGTTGCGGCAACCAATCGGGGGTGTGAGTGACTTCGAACGAGCGAGGCGTTGCGGCGCCCAAAGTGGTGCTGGTCACCGGGGCGAGCCGCTTCCTCGGCGGGTATCTCGTCACCCGACTGGCTCAGAATCCCGCTGTAGAGCGCGTCATCGCCGTCGATACCAAATCCCCGAGCAAGGACCTGCTGCGTCGAATGGGACGTGCGGAGTTCGTCCGGGCCGACATCCGCAATCCATTGATCGGGAAAGTCATCCGAAATGCGGGCGTCGACACCGTCGTGCATGCGGCGACCATCACCAAGCCCCCCAGATCCGGCGGGCGCGCGACGATGAAAGATCTCAACGTCATCGGCGCGATGCAGTTGTTCGCGGTGTGCCAGAAGTCCCCGTCGGTGCAAAAGGTCGTTCTTCGGTCCTCGTCTTCGGTGTACGGATGCAGTGCCAAGGATCCGGTCAAGTTCACCGAGGATATCAGTGCGCGCAAGCCTCCGTCGGGAGCATTCGCACGCGACACCATCGACATCGAGGGGTACATCCGCGGACTCGGACGTCGACGCCCGGACATAGCCGTTTCGATTCTGCGGTTGGCCCCGCTGATCGGGCCGCGGCTCAACGGATCGATTTCCCGCTACATGACCTCGCCGCTGATTCCCAGCATCATCGGCCGCGACGCCCGGATGCAGCTCCTACACGAAGAAGATGCTCTTGCTGCGCTCGAGCGCGCGACGATGGGTGGTCCAGCCGGAACGTTCAACGTCGGTGCCGACGGCACGATCATGTTGTCGCAAGCCATTCGTCGAGCCGGTCGTATCGAGGTGCCGGTACCGTTTGCCCTGTTCAAGAGTGTCGGTCGAGCGCTGATGGGCGGAATGATGCGCGAATTCACGACCGAGCAACTGGACTACTTCCACTTCGGCTGCGGGCTGGACACGACCCGAATGCGATCCGACCTCGGATTCGAGCCGCGTTGGACTACGGTTCAGGCATTCGACGACTACGTCCGTGGCGCCGCACTTCGGCCGGTGGTCCGGACCGAGTGGGTGGACTCGGTGGAGAAACGTGCGTTGTGGGCCGCGGACGCCGGTGCAGCGTTGTCCAAAGCCGCACTGGCCGCGACTACAGGCAGGGAGAGGTGAACGAGGTGGCGAAGGTGATCCCGCTGCACGGTAGCGGCGCCGGACGCGACCATGCCGGCCGCAGCCGCAGCCGTGCCGAGGACAGTCGCAGTCGGCACCCGTCGTCGTACGCCGACACCACGCCGCCGATACCGCTGGTTCCACCCGTGTCCGCGCACCCTCTGGAACCGGTGGGCCCATCGGACGGCTCTCAGATCGACGCGGCGAAGGCCAAACTCGTCGAGACCATTTCGGACACAGCAGAATTCGTTCGTCGGCGAATGGCCGGCGACTATGTCGTCGACGAGTTCGGTTACGACCCGCACTTCGCCGACGCCGTATGGCTGCCGCTCCTGCGTCCGCTCTTCGACAAGTGGTTCCGGGTCGAGATCAAAGGGATCGAGAACATTCCGAACGACGGTGGAGCTCTCGTCGTCGCCAATCACGCCGGCGTGATTCCGGTCGATGCGCTCATGGCGTCGGTGGCCGTCCGCGATCATCATCCTGCGCACCGTCCGCTGCGAATGTTGGCCGCCGACATGGCATTCGAGATGCCGGGCGTCGGGAACATCGCACGAAAAGCCGGCCACACGCTCGCCTGCAATCCCGACGCGGAACGTCTGCTTCGGATGGGCCAGGTGGCCGCTGTGTTTCCCGAAGGCTTCAAGGGCATCGGCAAACCCTTCAGTGAGCGATACAAACTGCAGCGCTTCGGCCGTGGTGGGTTCGTGTCCGCGGCGCTGAAAACCGGTGCGCCCATCATTCCGTGCTCGATCGTCGGTTCGGAGGAGATCTACCCCAAGATCGGCGACATCACCCCGTTGGCGAGATTGATGGGCATGCCGTACTTCCCGGTCACCCCGTTCTTTCCCCATCTGGGCCCCCTCGGTCTCATTCCGCTGCCGTCGAAGTGGTACATCGAGTTCGGCAAGCCCATCGCCACCGACTCCTACGACGCTCAGGCCTCGGAAGATCCGATGGTGCTCTTCGAATTGACCGACCACGTACGTGAGACCATTCAGCACACCTTGTACCGACTGTTGGCCAAGCGCCGCAACGTGTTCCTGGGCTGATCAGTACCCTGGTCCGGGTGCTGATTCGAGACACCACCACCGAGGACCTCCCCGCGATCCTCGACATCCACAACGACGCCATCAGGAACACGACGGCCATCTGGGACGAGACCGAGGTCGGCCTCGACGAGCGGATGGAGTGGTTGGCCGGGAGGTTGCGTGCCGGCTATCCGGTGCTGACGGCCGTCGTCGACGGCGAGGTTGCGGGATACGCGTCGTATGCGCAGTGGCGACCGAAGAGTGGCTACCGCCTCACCGTCGAACACTCGGTGTACGTGGCGGGCAATTTCCAGCGCCGCGGACTCGCGAGTGCGCTGCTCACGGAACTGATCGAGCGGGCGCGGTCGGCAGGCATCCACGCACTCGTCGGAGTCATCGAATCACGAAACACGACGTCGATTTCACTGCACGAGAAGTTCGGTTTCGTCACGGTCGGTCAGATGCCCGAGGTCGGCATCAAATTCGACCGTTGGCTCGACCTCACACTGATGCAGCTGACGCTGTAAACCCCGCGCTGTAGACCCGACACGGTCAGCCTCGACGGCGACCGATCACAGCCGCGAGCCCACCGCCGACGGCGCCCAACGCAAGAGCTGTCGGTACCCCGATCTTCGCCGCTTTGCGGCCCGTCCGGAAGTCTCTGATCTCCCAGCCGCGGTTCTTGGCGAGTTCGCGCAGGTCCGCGTCGGGATTGACGGCGACGGCTGTGCCGACGAGTGAGAGCATCGGGACGTCGTTGTGACTGTCCGAATACGCCGTGCAGCGTTTGAGGTTCAACCCCTCGCGCACGGCTAGTGTCCGGACTGCGTGCGCCTTTCCGAGGCCGTGCAGAATGTCGCCGACGAGCCTGCCGGTGAATACGCCGTCCTTGCTCTCGGCGACGGTACCCAGTGCGCCGGTCAGCCCGAGCCGCTCGGCAATGATCTGTGCCAGCTCCAGTGGCGTTGCGGTGACGAGCCAGACTTGCTGGCCTGCATCGAGATGCATCTGTGCGAGCGCGGCCGTGCCGGGCCAGATTTTGTCGGCGATGAGTTCGTCGTAGATTTCTTCGCCGAGCATCCGTAGTTCGGAGGTCGGTCTGCCCGTGATGAAGGAGAGCGCCTTCTCCCGACCGCTTGCGACGTCCTCGCTGTTCTCTTTGCCGCTGACTCTGAATTTGATTTGCTGCCAAGCGAACTGAGCGAGGTCACCGCTGGTGAAGTACTTGCGTGCGGCGAGGCCGCGGGCGAAGTGGATGATCGAAGCGCCCTGGACCATCGTGTTGTCGACGTCGAAGAACGCTGCGGCGGTCAAGTCCAGCGGAACCGATGCGCCGACCTCTACCTGCAGTGCGATGGCTGCGTCCGCGCTGGCTTCACCGGCGACGCTTGCCCGGACCTCGGCATCGGAGGGACCGAGCGGGTTGCGGAGCCGTCGTTTGCGACGCTTGTCGCGCTTGTCCTCACCGGGCCTGCTCGTCTCGACCATGTCCTCGTCGGGTACGTCGGACACCGGTAGATCGATGACGACCGGTTCGTCGGCCGTCACGTCGTCGTCAGGCGTCTGAAAGCCCCCGTTGCTCATCACGCGCACCTCCATGCTCGAGCAGTGTCATGAACCCTAGTCCGTACAACGAAACTCCGAACCGGCCGCACGGTCCCGACCAGTGCGGACTTCACCGTAGAGATGTGACGTTCGTCTCTCGCCCGGGCATGGAAGGGTGGAAGCATGGTTTCTCCGGACCCGACCGTGGTTCTTCTCACCCGCGCGGGCTGCCACACCTGCGTCGTCGCGCTCGCGCGGTTACAGGAGGTGTGCAGCGACTTCGCGATCACCCCGACGTCGATCGACGTCGACGAAGTCGCCGACACAGCCCCTGACCTGCGCGCCGAGTTCGGCGATCGCGTACCTGTGGTCCTGCTGGACGGTCGCGAGCATAGTTACTGGGAGGTCGACGAGCCGCGGTTGCGGGCGGACCTGACTGCCTGGAGGACACCCTAAGAACGTGCGTTTGCTCTCGCTTTGCAGGTGAGGGCCCCTCTAGCACGGATCGAGCGACTTTGTTCATTCGTTCACAAGCGGTTACCGTGGTCCCAGCGCAGGAGTGGAACCTGTGGCGCCTGCATGAATTTTTCGATCGAGCTTGTCCAGGATCACCGTGAAGACCGGCATTGCAGCCGTTCGGACGAGGAGCCATGATTGTGACCGAAGAGCGCCCGGCCGTGCCGGTTGGTGTCGAGCGGTCACCTGGCATCGGTAGATCTGCAAGTCCCGAACGTGTTATCCCACAGGCTACGGTGACGCGATTGGCGACCTACTTGCGGGTCCTCGGAATCCTGGCAGACGACGGAGTTCTCATCGTGTCCAGTGAAGAGCTGGCCAATGCCGCAGGGGTCGGATCGGCCAAGCTTCGCAAGGATCTGTCCTTCCTCGGGCCCAATGGTGTTCGCGGAGTCGGGTACGACGTCATGCGCCTGCGAGCCAAGATCGAAAGTGCACTCGGCCTCGATCGGGGGCACAAGGTTGTGCTGGTGGGCGTCGGAAACCTCGGGGAAGCGCTGGCCAGGTACGGCGGATTCGGTCGCCGAGGATTCTCGATGGTGGGCCTGTTCGATCGCAATCCGGAGCGCGTCGGCCTCGATGTCGACGGCCTTCAGGTGCGACACGTCGACTCTCTCGAGCAGGCGTGCCGCGATCTCGAAGCGACCATCGGTGTCATCGCCACTCCCGACGAGTCCGCGCAGTCGGTGGCGTCGTCGTTCGTCGCGGGCGGTGTCGAATGCATCCTCAGTTTCTCTCCGGTGACGCTGGACGTACCGGATCGAGTGGAGGTCAGGCGCGTCGACCTGGCCGTCGAGATGCAGGTTCTCTCGTTCAACAGCTCGCGTAACGAGGCTGCTCGTCACGCGCCGGCGTTGTCTCCCAATCCTCGACTGGGTCGTAGTCGCGGACCGCGGGTCGTTCCCGGTTCGCTACCGAGCACGACCGCCATCAGCCCCTCAGTAAACAGTTCGACAAGAAACGGATCGGTGATTGCACCGTGAGTGTCCTTCTCGTCGGGATTTCGCACCGTAGCGCTCCCGTCGCAGTCCTAGAGCGTGTCGCCATCACCGACACCGAGCGACCCAAGCTGACCGACAAGCTCATGGCCAGCGGCAACATCTCCGAGGTGATGGTGGTCTCGACCTGCAACCGGGTCGAGGTGTACGCGGTGGTCGACGCGTTCCACGGCGCTCTGGCAGCGGTCGGCGAAATACTCTCGGAGCACTCCGGCCTCCAAGTACCGGAACTGACCAAGCACGCGTACGTGCGCTACAGCGAGGCGGCGGTCGAGCATCTCTTCGCCGTCGCCAGCGGACTCGATTCGATGGTCATCGGTGAGCAGCAGATCCTCGGACAGATTCGCGCCGCGTACGCATCGTCGGACAGCCAGCAGGCGTCAGGACGGGTTCTGCACGAACTTGCCCAGCAGGCCCTCCGCGTGGGAAAGCGGGTGCATTCCGAGACCGGTATCGATTCGGCCGGCGCGTCGGTGGTGTCGGTCGCGCTCGATCGGGCCGCACTGCTCTTCGGTGGCAGCCTGACGGGACGGACCGCAGTAGTTCTCGGCGCAGGAGCGATGGGAGGACTGTCCGTCGCGCATCTCGGTCGCGCGGGCATCGAACGTCTCATCATCGTCAACCGCACGCGGGAGCGAGCGGACCACCTTGCCGACACCGCTGTGTCGGCGGGCGTCGAGGCAACCGCGATGAACTTCGAGGACTTCGCGTCCGCGCTGTCGGACGCCGACATTCTCGTCACCTGTACCGGTGCGGTCGGGGCTGTCGTCTCGCTCGCCGATGCCCACGTTGCGCTTGCTCAGCGTGAGTCCGGACGCCCGCTCGCAATCTGTGACCTCGGATTGCCGCGCGACGTCGACCCGGCCGTTGCCGGTCTGCCCGGCGTCGAGGTGTTCGACATGGAGTCGCTTCAGCGCGACCCCGCAGCAGGCGCAGCATCCTCGGACGCGTCCGCGGCTCGTGAAATCGTCTCCTCCGAGTTGTCCGGCTACCTCGCCGGGCAACGCCTTGCCGAGGTGACCCCGACGGTGACTGCACTGCGCCAACGCGCAGCCGAGGTCGTCGAAGGCGAACTGATGCGGCTCGAATCCAGGCTGCCCGGTCTCGACTCGCCACAGCGCGACGAGGTGGCCCGCACCGTGCGACGCGTCGTCGACAAGCTCCTTCATTCGCCGACCGTGCGTGTCAAGCAACTGGCCACCACCCCGGGTGGCGACTCCTACGCGGCCGCGTTGCGTGAGCTGTTCGAGCTCAGCCCCGGTGCCGTCGAGGCAGTCGCGAGCCCGATAGAGATCAACGGAATGGAACTCGTGGACGACTTCACAGCCAGCCGGACCGAGGTTCGGAAGGGACAAGCGGAGTGAACGACTCGGATGGGCAGGAGTGGAGCCTGCGGAACGACCCGGATGGGCAGGAGTGGAGCCTGCGGAATGACCCGGATGGAACGGCGGTCGTTCGGATCGGAACACGAGGATCACTGCTCGCTACGACGCAGGCCGAGACCGTCCGTCAGGGACTCATCGCGGCAGGGCTCGACGCCGAGCTCGTCATAGTCAAGACGGCGGGCGATCTGTCAGCGGCACCGGTGCAGACAATTGGAGTCGGCGTGTTCACCGCCGCGCTACGCGAGGCTCTGACCGACGGCAAGGTCGACATCGCCGTGCACTCCTACAAGGACTTGCCGACGGCCCCCGACGAGAGGTTCGTCATCGCCGCGATTCCCGAGCGTGAGGACCCGCGTGATGCGCTCGTCGCTCGCGACGGACTCGTTCTCGGTGAGCTGCCTGCGGGCGCGAGAGTCGGTACGTCGGCGCCGCGTCGCTCAGCCCAGCTTCGAGCACTCGGTCAGGGGCTCGACGTGAGGCCGTTGCGCGGCAACCTCGACACCCGAATCGGCAAGGTCGCATCCGGGGAACTGGACGCAGTGGTCGTCGCGCGCGCCGGCCTGGCCCGTATCGGGCGTCTCGACGACGTCACCGAGTCCCTCGATCCGGTTCAGATGTTGCCGGCGCCTGCTCAGGGCGCGCTGGCAGTCGAATGCCGCAGCGCCGATACCGATCTCATCGATATCGTGCGCAGCCTCGACGACGCGAACTCGCGGGCGGCCGTCGCGGCCGAGCGCGGACTGCTCGCGGAGTTGGAAGCAGGGTGTACCGCTCCCGTCGGCGCGATCGCGGAAGTGGTCGAGTCCATCGACGAGGACGGCCGGATCTTCGACGAGATCTCGTTGCGCGGGTGCGTCGCCGCCATCGACGGCAGCGACAGCATCCGGGCCTCCATCGTCGGGTCGATCGACAATGCGGAGGAACTCGGCCGCGACCTCGCCCGCGAGTTGCTCGATCTCGGT
>NZ_LVCV01000607.1 GCF_001647195.1 Rhodococcus sp. EPR-157
GTCTAGGTCGATCACCGCACCGACACGCGGACGCGCCAAACGCAGGGCCCCGCGGCCACCGGTCAGAGGCGGATCCATCGCAACTGCGCGGTTGATCCCCAAACGGGGCCCGGCCACCCCGATAGAACTGCATTACCCACACAAGAAAGCACTGGAGAACAACCGATGAGCCCAGTCCGCAAGAACGCCAACGGGCGGATCCTGTTCGTGGGATCCGGGCCGGGTGACCCGGCTCTGCTCACTGTCCGAGCACGTGAGGTACTCGGCGCCGCCGAGCTCGCCTTCACGGACCCGGACGTCGACAAGGGCGTCGTCGCCCTCGTCGGAAACGACTTGCCCCGTGACCCGGAGACCGGCGCCAACGGCGTCGACGTCCGACCGGCCCTCGGTGAACCCGCAGAGGTCGCGAAGACTCTGCTGGCCGAAGCGAAGAACGGACACGACGTGGTCCGGCTCGTGTCGGGAGATCCGCTGACCACCGATTCCGTCATCGCCGAGGTCAGTGCCGTCGCCCGCACCCACGTGCAGTTCGAGGTTCTGCCCGGACTGCCGTCCGGATCGGCAGTGCCGAGCTACGCCGGCATGGCGTTGGGGTCGGGTCACACCGAGGCCGACGTCCGAGGAGAGGTCGACTGGGCTGCGCTCGCCGCAGCTCCCGGCCCACTGGTCCTGCATGCGACGTCGGGACACCTCGCCGAGACCGCAAGCGCACTCGTCGAACACGGACTCGCCCCGCAGACGCCCGCCGCGATCACCGTCCGCGGTACCACTCGTCAGCAGCGCACCGTCGAAGCGACCCTGGCGACGCTCAACGACGCAGGCAGCGAGCTCGTCGGCTCTCTCGTCGTCACCGTCGGCAAGGTCGTCTCGGGACGAAACAAGATGTCCTGGTGGGAATCTCGCGCACTGTACGGCTGGACCGTCCTCGTGCCGCGTACCAAGGATCAGGCAGGTGAGATGAGCGATCGGCTCGTCACGCACGGCGCCATCCCCATCGAGGTCCCGACTATTGCCGTCGAGCCTCCCCGCAGCCCGGCTCAGATGGAACGCTCGGTCAAGGGGCTGGTCGACGGTCGCTACCAGTGGGTCGTCTTCACCTCCACCAACGCCGTTCGCGCGGTGTGGGAGAAGTTCGAGGAGTTCGGACTCGATGCCCGTGCGTTCTCCGGCGTGAAGATCGCGTGCGTCGGTGAAGCTACCGCGGAGAAGGTCCGGTCGTTCGGAATCAACCCCGAACTGCTGCCGTCGGGGGATCAGTCCTCGCTCGGTCTGCTGGAAGACTTCCCACCGTACGACGAGGTCTTCGATCCGGTCAATCGGGTTCTGTTGCCGCGTGCGGACATCGCGACCGAGACGCTCGCCGAGGGTCTGCGTGAGCGTGGTTGGGAAATCGACGACGTCACCGCCTACCGCACCGTGCGGGCCGCACCGCCCCCCGCCGAGACACGCGAGATGATCAAGACCGGCGGATTCGACGCGGTGTGCTTCACGTCGAGTTCGACCGTTCGCAATCTCGTCGGTATCGCTGGTAAGCCGCACGCGCGCACGCTGGTTGCCTGCATCGGACCCAAGACGGCCGAGACTGCCGTCGAGTTCGGACTGCGGGTCGACGTCCAGCCCGAGACCGCGCAGGTCGGTCCTCTGATCGAGGCGCTGGCCGAGCATGCCGCTCGTCTGCGCGCCGAAGGCGCCCTGCCGCCTCCGCGTAAGAAGTCTCGTCGGCGCTAACGAAGTGAGGCACCCTTGTTTCCGGTAGATCGTCCACGCAGGCTCAGGCGCACCCCGGCGCTTCGGCGTCTCGTTGCCGAAACATCGTTGCAGGCACGGCATCTGGTGTTGCCGATGTTCGTCGCGGACGGCATTACCGAGCAGCGCGAGATCTCGTCGATGCCAGGCGTTTTCCAGCACACGCTGGATTCGCTGAGCAAGGCCGCCGAAGAGGCGGTCGCTGCAGGCGTCGGTGGTCTGATGTTGTTCGGTGTGCCGCGGCCGGAGGACAAGGACGCAACCGGCACGGGCGCAAGCGATCCCGACGGAATCCTCAACCGAGGGCTGCGAGCATTGAAGGCGGACCTCGGTGATGCGACGGTCATCATGGCCGATACGTGCCTCGACGAGTTCACCGATCACGGCCACTGCGGTGTGTTGACGCCCGAAGGTGTGGTCGACAACGATGCAACCCTGACGCGCTACGTCGATATGGCTGTGGCACAGGCAGATGCCGGTGCCCACCTGCTCGGGCCGAGCGGAATGATGGACGGCCAGGTGGCGGCGATACGCGGCGGGCTCGATGCAGCCGGACACACCGAGGTCGGTCAGCTGGCGTACTCGGCGAAGTACGCGTCCGCCTTCTACGGACCGTTCCGGGAAGCGGTCGGTTCGTCGCTGCAGGGGGACCGGCGCACCTACCAGCAGGATGCGGCGAATCGCCGCGAAGCTGCGCACGAGGTGGAACTCGACCTCGCCGAAGGTGCAGACATGGTGATGGTCAAGCCCGCGATGTCGTATCTCGACATCCTTCGGGACGTTGCGAATATATCTCCGGTTCCCGTTGCGGCATACCAGATTTCGGGCGAGTATGCGATGATCACGGCCGCCGCGCAGAACGGGTGGATCGATCGTGATGCGGCGGTGCTCGAATCGTTGACGAGTATCAGGCGCGCGGGTGCCGACGTCGTACTCACCTATTGGGCAACAGAAGCGGCAGGGTGGCTGTGAGCAACAACTGGCATCCCGAGAACGAACAGCAACCGCCACACCCGGACTGGGAACGTTGGGAAGCCGAGCACGGCCCGCCGCCGCTGCAGCGGGTCGAACGACCGGCTCCGGTCGACGTCGAGACAGCTCGGCACCTGTGGTGGGGAGTGACCGGGCTCGGATTGCTCAGCCTGTTGATGACCTTGATCATGGTGAACGGTGAGCGGTCGGTTTTCGCGCAACAACTCGTCGACGACGTCAAGGCGCAGGATCCCTCGCTGCCCCTGACGCTCGACTCCGCCGAGACCTATCTGACTGTCGCCCTCGTAGTGATGGCGTTGTTCGGGATCGGTTTCGCTGCTCTGTTCACCTACTGGGTACAGAAGATGCGGATGGGGCGGTTGTGGGCCCGCGCGGTGTTGACGGCGATCGGAACCGTCACCGTGGTGCTGGCGCTCCCACAGTTGTTCGGCTTCGGCGTCGACGGTGGTGCCCTGCAGATCGTCATGAGTGTGGTCTCGATCTTGCAAGGTGTGCTGGCCGCAGGGGCGATCTACCTGCTTCACCGCAAGGAATCCAATGCCTACTTTCTGGCTTCACGTAAGGCCTGATGTCCCTCGGCGTGTCACTCACGTCACTCCAGTAACATGTGATTAGTATCACCGTTGATGGGGGACCTTCGAGTGGACGGATCGCAGACCCATGACGCAGCCCAGAATTCGACCTGCCGATACGCACCCTGCCGCCATGCCATCCGCCGAGGATGCCGAGCGTGGCCGACCACTTTGGGCCTTGTTCGGTCTCCTTGTCGCAGTGTCCATCGCGGTGTTGATCATGACGCTGGGATTCAGCGCGGCGTGACCTGCGTCGTTTGAATTCTGCCCGTACCGGCAGGTAGCGTGATGGAAGTCACAAACGGGACTTCCAAGGAGTCGCATGCAGGTTCGAGCGAAATCCATACCCCCGACACCGGCGACCCTGCCGAGTCGGCACGACCGGCCCAGCAAGACCGTTCCGTGCGAACACGGAGTGGCACGTGAGCTGCTGTTGATCGGACTCGTTGTGGCGTTGGGCGTACTCGCGGCACTCGTGATTCTTCTGCCTGCCATGGTGACCGGCTGATCGACCCGGAAGCTGGGCATCAGGCCGCGTCAGGGCAGTATGGTGTCGTGAATTCCGACAACCCGACGAGCCGTCGACCTCGGGTGGTGAGACTCGCTTGCATGGCCTGTGCGCTCGTCCACCGACCCTCGGCTCGGAGATGGCACTCCCGTGTCCGATAGCCCGGTGTTGTTCACCGAACCGGGCGCGCGCTGGCGGGCGCTTCTGTGGGGTCCGGCGTTCTGCTCGATCGCACTGGTGGTGGAGTTGATGACCGGACCGGTGGTGCACTGGTTCGCGCTGGCGTTGTTCGCTCTGCTGCTCGTCGGATTCGCCTACGTTCAGATTTCGGCCGCGCGACGCCATGTCAGCGTCGAGCTCACGTCCTCGTACCTCCGGCAGGGGACGGAGACTGTCGACCTCGACGACATCGACGTGGTGCTGCCCCCTGCCGACTACTCGAACGGAGACTACGAGCCGAAGAAGTGGGAGACGGCCCGGGTGCTCGGCGAGCTGAGTGGTGTCCCGCGACGGCGTCACGGGATCGGTCTACGTCTGGTCGGCGGAGGGCTGGTCCAAGCGTGGGCGAAAGACGACGACGGCCTGCGAGAGGCCCTGGAAGAGGTTCTGGTGAGCAGGGCGTGAGGGGGATCGGGGAGGTGATCGGCGCGATTGCTCTGCTGGCAGTCGCCGTCGTGTGCTGGAACCTCGGAGTCACTGACAGCACCTTCGCGGCAGTCGCCGGCGGGCATCCGGAGTTCGTGTCCACCAGATACTCTGGATCGTGGATCACTGCGGCCACGTTCTGTGTACTCGTTGCCCTCTTGTTGTCGGTCGATGCGGTTCGACGGTCCGTTCGGCGGCGTTCCCATACCCGGTAGGGGTATCATTTCGAGTATGAGTAGCTATTCGCCCGAGCAGGACGATCTGTTGAAGAGATTGCGGCGCGTCGAAGGCCAAGTTGCGGGAATTTCGCGCATGGTCGCCGAGGACCGCTACTGCATCGACGTCCTCACCCAGGTATCCGCAGCAACGAAAGCGCTGCAGTCCGTTTCGCTCAAACTGCTCGACGCCCACCTCGCGGGCTGCGTCGTCGAGGCCGCCAAGAAGGGCGGGCCCGAGGCGGATGCCAAGGTGAAAGAGGCGTCCGACGCCATAGCGCGACTCGTCCGATCCTGACGTCTCGACCAACCACCGAAAGAAGGTTCAGAGCATGAAACGCAGTTTTGTCGTCGAGGGAATGACCTGCCAGCATTGCGCTGCTTCGGTATCGGAGGAGCTATCGGAAATCGGCGGTGTCGTCGGCGTCGAGGTCGACGTGGAATCGGGCCGAGTGATCGTCACCAGCGACACGAACATCGACGACGCCGCGGTGGCCTGTGCCATCGACGAGGCAGGCTACCGACTCGCGTCATGACGGGGGTACGGCGTTTGCTGACCGGTACCACTGTCCTGGTGTCGATCATGTGCCTCACGGTTTCCTGCTCGACTGGACCTGAGTCGGAAGGGGCCGAGCCCAGCCCCGCACCGCCGAGTCCGGTATCGTCCGGCGGCTCGCTTCCTGCCCTCGACGTCACGGTCGAAATGGACGGGCTCACCAAGCCGTGGGATGTGGTGTCCGCACCCGATGGGACGATCCTCACCGGCGAGCGCAGCGGACGTTTCGTGGTCCAGCGCGCGGATGGGACGGTGGGTGAGCTCGACGCCGATCTCGACGACCTCTACGCCCAAGGTGAGACCGGGCTCATGGGCATCGAACTGGCACAGGACTTCTCGTCGTCACGCGCTCTCTACACGTGCCAGGGCGTAGCAGGAGCCGACAATCGCATCGCTGTGTTCCGGTGGACCGTCGACGAGGACTGGACGACGCTCACGCGGGTGCGGACGATCGTCGACGACATTCCCGTAGCCGACGGCGGACGGCACGGTGGATGCCGCATCCTGGCCGCGCCCGACGATTCACTGTTCATCGGTACCGGGGACACTGCGAGTCCTTCGGTTCCGCAGGATCCGAACTCGCTCGGCGGCAAGGTATTGCACGTCGACGCCGACGGATCGGCGGCCGCGGATGCGCCAGGGCGGGTGTTCACGCTCGGACACCGGAACGTGCAGGCGTTGGCGTTCGCGCCGGGAACCTCGCGTTTGTACGCGGTCGAGCAGGGCACCACACGGGACGACGAACTCAATCTGCTGGTGGCCGGCGGCAATTACGGCTACAAGCCGGACCGGCGGCCGGGGACGTACGACGAATCGGTGCCGATGACCGATCCGGATCGGGTGCCGGGAGCGCGGGCAGCCGTCTGGAGT
>NZ_LVCV01000608.1 GCF_001647195.1 Rhodococcus sp. EPR-157
GTCAGCAGGGCGAGAAGCTCGTTTTCTTGAAGTTGAACGAGGACGGTACCGAGGTCACGCAGCAGGCCGTCGCGCTGGAGAACGCGTACGGCCGGCTGCGTTCGCTGACCTCGTTGGACGACGGGTCGTTCCTGTTGACCACCGACAACGGATCGGACGATCGGGTACTCAGGGTGACTCCGACCGCGTGAGTGCTCGGTGTCAGGCCTTGCTGGGGTGAGCTGCTTCTTCCTCGTCGCTACCGGTCTGCGGGTGGCCGAGCATCGCCGCGCCGAGTAGCTGCTCGGGGACGCCGAAGCCCTCGACCAGTTCGAGCGCGTGTGGGCGAAGAGTCTTGCAGCGCTCGTTGATTCCGCGGGTCACTGCCTTGGACCGCTCGGTGGACAGGTAGCGGTGTTCGATGAACCACGCCTTGTCCTCCTCGATGACCGACAGCGCGTAGACGTCGCAGACTTGCTCGAGCAGGTCCTTGGCCGTCTCGTCTTCGCACGCCGAGATTCCGGCGACGAACGCCTCGAGAACGATGCGGTCGATGTGTGCGCTTGCGGCATGAAGAACGTGATCCTGGACCGAGTTGAACGCGTCGAACGCACTCATCTCCTTTGACTTGCTCTGCAGTCTGCGCGCGACAGTCGAGAGCAGGTAGTCCTCGCGGTCCTCGAACATCTTGACCTGGGTGCCGCGGTTGAACAGCGAGCCTTCCTCCTCGTTGTCCTGCCGGCTGTCGAGGATGGTCTGCATGATCGTCTGGGCCGCAGTCCGTTTGACGACGCGGTCACCGGCGAACTCGGCGGCGAACCGCACCCACTCGACAGGGCTCATGCTCTTGACGTCGTCGGCGTACGCGGTGAGGAGTTCCTTGGCGACGAGCTGCGTCAGCACGTGGTTGTCACCCTCGAAAGTGGTGAACACGTCGGTGTCGGCCTTGAGCGAGATGAGCCTGTTCTCGGCGAGATAGCCTGCGCCGCCGCATGCTTCGCGTGCCTCCTGGATCGCCCGGGTGGCGTGCCAGGTGTTCGCGGCCTTGAGGCCTGCCGCGCGGGACTCGAGTTCGCGCTGCTCCTCGGCGTCCGGGTTGTCGGCCGTCTGCAGTTCGTGGAGCTTGGCGACGAGCTCGTTCTGCGCGAACTGCAGCGCATACGACTTGGCGATGAGCGGGAACAGGCGACGCTGATGCACCAGGTAGTCCATGATCAGCACCTCCTCCTCGGACTTGGGTGCCGAGAACTGCCTGCGCTGCAACGCATATCGAGTCGCGATGTCGAGCGCGACTCTCGCTGCCGCCGCTGCGCTGCCGCCGACGGTCACGCGCCCACGGATGAGTGTGCCGAGCATCGTGAAGAACCGACGGCTCGAATTTTCGATGGGGGAGGAGTAGGTGCCGTCGGCCGCGACATCGGCGTACTTGTTCAGTAGGTTCTCGCGTGGGACCCGGACGTGGTCGAACATGATCCGACCGTTGTCGACGCCGGGCAATCCGCCCTTGTACTGGCAGTCCGAGGTGGTGACGCCGGGGAGATCGTCACCGTTCTCGTCGCGCAGCGGGACGAAGAAGCAGTGGACGCCGTGGCCTTCCGGCTCCTGGCCCGGGCCTGCGGTGATGAGCTGTGCGAATACCGCAGCCACGGTGGCTGTTTCGGCTGCTCCGCCGATGTAGTCCTTGCGCGAGGACGGCGTCGGTGAATGGATGACGAACTCACCGGACTCGGCGTCGTACGTCGCGGTGGTCTCGAGGGACTGCACGTCGCTGCCGTGGCCCGTCTCCGTCATCGCGAAGCAGCCGAGCAGATCCAGGTCGATGAGGCGTCGCACGTACTGTTCGTGATGACGCTCGGTACCGAGGTTTTCGATCGCGCCGCCGAACAAGCCCCACTGGACGCCGGCTTTGACCATCAGCGACAGGTCCGACATGGCGAGCATTTCGATCATCGTGACTGCGGCGCCGACGTCGCCGGTGCCGCCGTGTTCCTTCTTGAAGCCGTCGTCCGCAGCTCCGTGCTGCGCGAGCAGCTTGAGCTGCTCGAGCGCTTTGGTGCGCGCGATGACGGTGTTCGGGGTGTAGTGCGGACGGAATTCGTCACGAACAAGTTGAGCGCGCGCCTCGTTCTTCACATCGCGCCAGCGACCGTCCAACGTGTTCCGAATGTGTTCCGAAGTCGTAGTCATACTCGACGGTAACCTTTTCCGGTTTTCGGCGAGGAGAGACGGGTCACGAAGGCCAGAGATACTCTCGGCCGATGTGCCGCACGCGGGCCCAGAACTTGCTTCGGCCGTACGGCCCATCACGGAATATCGACGCGCCGTTGTCTTCCAGGGCGCGGGTGACGAGCGGGCTGTACCCGTCGAATTCTGCGATCAGGTGCTCCCGGAAGCCATCCGGCCAGGAGTACCGCGCTGGTTCATGTTGTGCCTCCATGCAGGCTAGTGTAATGCAGACGTAACATGCGTGTTACAAGGATGAGGGCGGTTATTGTGTCCGCATCGACACGACAGAGATCTCCTCAATCGACGCCCGGCACGTGTGGCATCCCTACGGCGGGTTCCCGTCGACGACTCGGCCGCTCGTGGTTGCCGGCGCCGACGGTGTCCGCCTGACACTCGCCGACGGCCGTGAACTCATCGACGGGATGAGCTCGTGGTGGGCAGCAGTGCACGGCTACCGGCATCCGGTGCTCGATGCCGCCGCGCACGATCAGCTGGGCAAGATGAGCCACGTCATGTTCGGCGGATTGACCCACGAACCGGCGGCCCGGCTCGCCGAATTGTTGGTTCGGATCACCCCTGAAGGTCTGGACAAGGTGTTCTTCGCGGACTCCGGTTCGGTGTCGGTAGAAGTTGCCGTGAAGATGTGTATCCAGTACTGGCGTGCTCGCGGACGGCCCGGCAAGCGCAGGCTGTTGACGTGGCGCGGCGGATACCACGGCGACACGTTCGCGCCGATGAGCATCTGCGATCCCGACGGCGGAATGCACTCGCTGTGGTCGGATGTGCTGAATCGGCAGATCTTCGCGCCCGCGCCACCGCGTGACTACGAGCCCGACTACGTGCACCTCTTCGAGGAAATTCTCGCCCGGCATCAGGACGAGGTCGCAGCCATCGTGGTCGAACCGATCGTGCAGGGCGCGGGTGGAATGCGGTTTCACGATTCGAGGTACCTGACCGAGCTGCGCCGAATGGCCGACGAGCACGACGTTCTTCT
Organism: Rhodococcus sp. EPR-157; assembly: GCF_001647195.1. Lineage (GTDB taxonomy): Bacteria > Actinomycetota > Actinomycetes > Mycobacteriales > Mycobacteriaceae > Rhodococcoides. Next base: position 3,200 of record NZ_LVCV01000608.1, read on the forward strand.
GGTGTTCGACGAGATCGCCACTGGTTTCGGACGCACCGGCGAGCTGTTCGCGGCGGACCACGCGGGTGTTGCACCCGATGTCATGTGCGTCGGCAAGGCGTTGACCGGCGGTTACATGACGCTTGCCGCCGCGCTGTGTACCTCGCACGTCGCCGAGACGATCAGTGCGGGCGAGGCGGGCGGTCTGATGCACGGGCCGACGTTCATGGGCAATCCGCTGGCGTGCGCGGTCGCCGTCGCAGCCGTCGAACTTCTTCTCGAGCGCGATTGGCGAGCCGAGGTGGCGGGCATCGAACAGGGCTTGCGCGACGGCTTGGCCGGAGTCGAGAAACTCGACGGCGTCGCCGACGTGCGTGTCCTCGGCGGCATCGGCGTCGTGGAGATGACCGAGCCCGTGGACATGCAACGAGCGACGGACGCAGCCGTGGCGGAAGGTGTGTGGCTGCGACCGTTCGGCCGTCTCGTCTATGCGATGCCGCCGTACATCTGCAGTGCGGACGAGATCGCGCGGATCTGTGCGGGGATGGGGGCTGTCGCGCGAACTTGAACACTGTTCAAGTAAGGTCGCTCGGGTGGCGACACTCGACTGGTTGACCGACGCGGCGAATCTGCGACTCGAGCGCGGTGTGCACCGTGATCTGCGCCCACGCACGCGTGCACAACCTTCGGTCATCGATCTCGCCTCCAACGACTACCTCGGGCTGTGTCGGCACCCCGAGGTCGTGGACGCCGCGTGCGCCGCGGTCCACGACTGGGGCGCAGGCGCAACGGGTTCACGGCTGGTGAGCGGTACCACTGCCCTGCACGAGCAGCTGGAATCCGAGTTGGCCACCTTCGTCGGCGCCGAGTCGGCTCTGGTGTTCTCCTCGGGCTACACCGCGAATCTCGGTGTGGTGGCCGCACTGTCGGGTCGGGGAACGCTGATCCTGTCCGATTCCGCGTCGCATGCATCTCTCGTCGACGCGTGTCGACTGTCCCGGGCACGAATCGAGGTGTACGACCGGCGAAATTTGGCCGCGGTGGAGCTGGCGTTGCGCACGCGAACCGAAGACCGCGCGCTCGTCGTCACCGATTCGGTGTTCAGTGCCGACGGAGATCTCGCGCCGCTCCGCGAACTGCATGCGCTGTGTCGCCGCCACTCGGCTGTTCTCCTCGTCGACGAAGCGCACGGGATCGGTGTCCGGGGCGACGGGGGCCGCGGGCTCGTTCACGAACTGGGCCTGCAGGGACTGCCCGACGTGATCGTCACCGCGACACTGTCGAAGTCGCTGGCATCGCAAGGGGGAGTTGTCCTCGGCCCAGCCGCAGTGCGTGCTCATCTGATCGACGTCGCACGACCCTTCATCTTCGACACCGGCCTCGCTCCGGCTGCGGTCGGCGCTGCCCGTGCCGCACTTGCGGTGCTCGTTCGTGAACCCGAACGCGCCGCCGCGGTGCGTGCGCGCGCCGCGCAGTTGGCCGAGATCGTAGACGCGGACGCACCCGAATCTGCCGTAGTCTCGGTGATTCTGGGAGACCCCGAGCGTGCCTACGATGCAGCGCGCGAAGCATATTCACGAGGCGTGCACGTCGGGTGCTTTCGGCCGCCGTCGGTTCCGGAAGGCACGTCGCGGCTGCGGCTGACGGCGCGGGCGAACCTGACCGAGAACGAGCTGGACGCGATCCGTACCGTTCTCGGTTCGGTCCTGGAGGGTGCTCGGGTATGACGGTTCTTATCGTGACCGGAACGTCGACCGACGTCGGGAAGACGATCGCGACAGCAGCGCTCGCGGTGACCGCGATGTATCTAGGTGCATCCGTCGCCGTCGTCAAGCCGGCGCAGACCGGAGTCGAGCCTGGCGAACCCGGAGATCTTGCCGAGGTTCGACGCTTGTCGGGCGTGGAACGCACGGTGGAGTCGGCCCGCTACCGGGACCCACTGGCCCCGGACGTCGCGGCGCGCCTGGCGTCGGCGCCGCTCCTCGAATTGGGATCCGTACTCACCGATATCCGATCGTTCGATACCGACGTCGTTCTCGTGGAAGGAGCAGGCGGGCTGCTCGTGCGCCTCGGCGCGAACGGATTCACCCTCCTCGACGTCGCGGCAGAGCTCGGTGCCCCGGTCGTCGTGGTGTGCAGCGCCGAACTGGGGACGCTGAACCACACGGCGCTGACGGTCGGTGCCCTCGATCGTGCCGGGGTGTTCTGTGCCGGGCTGATCGTCGGGGCGTGGCCGGCAGTGCCCGGCCTGGCCGAGCGGACCAACCTCGTCGAACTCCCCGCAGTCACGGGCCGACCGGTACTCGGATGCATCCCGGCCTCGGTCGGGACGATGAGCCGGCAGGGGTTCCGGGCAGCGGCTCCGAAGTGGTTCGACGCTACGACCCTGGCAGGCGCAATGGGGTTTGCTCGGCCCTCGGACGGGTAACCGATTATCTCGTCCGATAATTGGGGTGTGTAATGGATACAGCAGTATGGATCGTCATAGCCGTCGTCGTCGTTTTGCTCGTCGTGGCCATTGCGCTCGCGGTTTCGCGGAAGCAGCAAGCGGCCAAACGAGTAGAGGCCGACAGAATTCGCGAGAAGGCCGCAGAGCGAACGAACGAAGTCGAAGAGCGT
>NZ_LVCV01000609.1 GCF_001647195.1 Rhodococcus sp. EPR-157
ACGCCCTCGATGCCGACCAGATCGTCGTCGCAGCCGGTGCGCAGACTGCGGCGTTGCTTCCTGGAATGCCGGTTCGCGCCGTGAAAGGCGAGATTCTCCGGCTGCGCCGTCGCCCGAGCGCGGGAAGCGCCCCCACCCGCACGATTCGCGGCAGCGTGCACGGCCGTCCCATCTACCTCGTTCCGCGCGGCGATGGACTGGTAGTCGGCGCCACGCAGTACGAATCAGGGCAGGACACACAGGTCACCGTCGCCGGGGTTCGCGACCTCATCGCCGACGCCGAACGACTCATGCCGAGCATCGGCGAATACGAACTGTTCGAGAGCGCGGCGGGACTGCGACCGATGAGCCCCGACGGACTACCCGTCATCGGGCGACTCTCCAAACGCGTCATCGTCGCATCAGGGCACGGTCGCAACGGAATCCTGTTGGCGCCCATCACCGCAGACGCAGTCTCCGCGCTCCTCGGCGGCGACGCTCTCCCCGAAGCCAAGGCAGCAGATCCATCCCGATTCGAACCCGTCCTCGGACCGAAAGGTTAGGAAACAGTGATCACTGTCAACGGCGAAGAACACGCCCTGCCCGAGAACTTCACCATGCGGCAACTTCTCGCGCACCTGTCGATGCCGGAGAAAGGCATTGCTGTCGCAGTCGACGGCACGGTTCTCCCGAAGAGCCGCTGGGACGCAACTACCGTCGAAAAGGGCTGGTCCATCGAGATTCTCACGGCTGTGCAGGGTGGTTGAGCAGATGTCGGACGTATTGAAGATCGCAGACAAGGCCTTCGACTCCCGGCTCATCATGGGCACCGGTGGCGCAGCGAACCTCGCGGTGCTCGAGGACGCTCTCGTCGCGTCGGGCACCGAGCTGACCACCGTCGCGATGCGCCGCGTCGACGCTGCGGGCGGGACCGGGGTGCTCGATCTGCTGCGCAAGCTGAACATTGCTCCGCTGCCGAACACTGCGGGGTGTCGAGGCGCCGCCGAAGCCGTCCTGACCGCTCAGCTCGGCCGTGAAGCTCTCGAGACGAACTGGGTGAAGCTCGAAGTCATTGCCGACGAGCGGACCCTCCTGCCCGACGCGATCGAACTGGTCAAGGCCGCAGAACAACTCGTCGACGACGGATTTCACGTCCTCCCGTACACCACCGACGATCCGGTGCTCGCGCGCAGGCTCGAGGACATCGGCTGCGTCGCCGTCATGCCGCTCGGAGCACCCATCGGAACGGGTCTCGGCATCTCCAATCCGCACAACATCGAGATGATCGTCGACGCCGCGTCGGTGCCCGTCATCCTCGACGCGGGGATCGGGACCGCGAGCGATGCAGCGCTGGCAATGGAGTTGGGTTGCGATGCGGTGCTCCTCGCGACCGCTGTCACCCGCGCGAAAGATCCCGCGTTGATGGCGTCGGCGATGCGGCATGCGGTGTCTGCTGGGTACGAGGCCCGTCGCGCTGGTCGGATTCCGAAGCGGTTCTGGGCGCAGGCGAGTTCGCCTTCGGCGTAGTGGCACGGATAAGTGCATCGGGGTGCACTCAACCGTGCCACTGGGCCGGGACGGCCCGCACCCTGCCGTCATCCAAAAGGATGACCGAGGTCGAGACTCGCGGGCGATGTGCGCGGCCCCCTCGGTGCGAGAGAGTTACGGCCATGATCGAAGTGGCAGGACTGACCAAGCAATACGGAGCGGTGAAGGCTGTAGATGACCTCACCTTCACCGTCAAGCCAGGAATTGTGACCGGCTTCCTCGGACCCAACGGTGCGGGCAAGTCGACGACCATGCGGATGATCCTCGGATTGGACCGTCCCACCAGCGGACACGCCTTGATCGAGGGCAAGCCGTACAACCAACTCAAGCAGCCCCTGCGTACCGTCGGAGCCCTTCTCGACGCCAAGTGGGTGCACCCCAACCGTTCCGCGCGAGCACATCTGGAATGGATGGCAGCGTCCAACGGGATTCCGAAGTCGCGAGTCGAAGAAGTCCTGCGGCTCGTTGGCCTGAGCGAGGTCGCCAAGAAGAACGCCGGTGGATTCTCGCTCGGTATGTCTCAGCGACTCGGACTTGCAGGCGCCCTGCTCGGAGATCCGAAGGTTCTGTTGTTCGACGAGCCGGTGAACGGCCTCGACCCCGAGGGCATCGTCTGGATTCGAAAGTTCATGCAGCGCCTCGCGGCCGAAGGTCGAACGGTGCTCGTGTCGAGCCACCTGTTGTCCGAGATGGCGCAGACCGCAGAGCATCTCGTGGTCATCGGCCGCGGAAGGCTCATCTCCGACTCATCGGTGCAGAGCTTCATCGATCACGCCTCCGAAGCATCGGTGCGAGTTCGCAGTCCACAGCTCGATGCGCTTCGTAGCGCGTTGACTTCTGCGGGGCTCACGGTTCGCGAGCCGGGCGCCGGAAAAGAACTGCAGCCTTCGCTGGTCGTGGTCAACTCCACAACCGACGCCATCGGTGATATCGCAGGCAAGTCCGGCATCGTCCTGCACGAATTGTCCTCGCAGCGTGGATCGTTGGAGGAAGCGTTCATGAAGCTTACCGGCGACGACGTTCAATATCACGGCGCAGAAGCCGAATCCATGGGAGGTGCACTCTGATGGGTGTATTGGCAGCAGAACGTATCAAGATCACCTCGACGAAGTCGCCGTGGTGGTGCACCATTGCCGTCGTCGTCCTCGGTCTGGGTCTGGGCGCGATCGTCGGTTTCACTTCGAAGTTGGGCCTCGACTCGTACAACAACGATGTGGCAGCAGGGAATACGCCCGATTTCGAACCGTACATTCCCACGGTGTTCGACGCAGTCGGCAGCGGTGTCGGTGGCTTCGGCGTCATGGTTCTGATGATCCTGGCTGCCCTGACGGTGACGAGCGAATACCGGTTCGGCGTCATCAGGACGACGTTCCAGGCTATTCCGAACCGTACCTCGGTGTTGGCGGTCAAAGCGCTACTGATCGGCGTCTTCGGCTTCGTCCTGAGCTTCGTCCTCGGCCTCGGCGCCTTCTACCTCGCGAAGGCGCTCGCCGGACCGGACGCTGGAGCGCTGCTGAGCTTCGATGTGGACGGTACCTGGCGGGTCATCTACGGAACCGCCATCCTCGCGTTCTTGCAGATCGTCGTCGCTGTCGGCGTCGGTGCGCTCCTCCGCCAGTCTGCGGGAGCGATTGCTCTGCTTCTCCTGTGGCCCTTGGTCGTCGAGAATCTGTTCGGTCTCTTCGGATCCGTCGGACGTACGATTCAGCCGTTCCTCCCGTGGCTCAACGCGAGTCACTTCCTCGGATCCGACGGCGGGATCGACTTTCACTGGGGTCCGATCGGTAGCCTGATCTACTTCATCGCCTTCACCGCGATCGTGTTCGGGCTTGCGGTATTCGTGGTCAATCGTCGAGACGCCTGACCTGGTTGCAGCTAGGGTGCTTGCATGCGACGGATGAACCTACTTGCAAGTCTTGCAGTCGGCGCCCTGGTACTGGCCGGTTGCTCGTCCTCCACGGATACATCCGAGGAGGCCGAGCAGCCGGCCGTTTCCGTACCGTCTCCTATTTCGACTGCCGACGGCCAAGGCCTGGCCGACGCGATCACCGAGGATGCCGTCGTAGGTCATCTCGAGGAACTCGAGCGAATTGCGTCGGAGAACAACGGAAACCGAGCTGCCGGCACATCGGGGTACGACGCTAGCGTCGACTACGTGCAGGGCAAGTTGGAAGCAGCGGGATTCGAGGTAGAAACGCCGGAGTTCGAATTCGACCAGTTCGCAGCCGACACACAATTGCTGTCCGCCGGTGATCAGCAGGTTTCCGTAGCGGCACTGCAATACTCGCCGTCCACGCCGGAAGACGGAATAACTGCCCGCGTCGTCGTCGCACCGGCCGATGATTCTCCAGGTTGCGAGGCAACGGATTACGATGGTCTCGACCTTGCGGGCGCCATCGTCGTCGTCGATCGAGGTGTATGCCCGTTCAGCGCCAAGCAGACCATTGCCGCAGACCTCGGCGCGGCAGCGGTGGTGGTGGTCAACAACGAACCTGGTCCGCTCGACGGCAGCACCCTCGGCGGCGCGGACGTTGCGAAAATCCCCACCGGTGGCGTCAGCCAGGAAGACGGACCGATCGTTGCAGCGGCACCGGAACTGACGCTGACGCTCGATACCGAAACCACGACGACCAAGAGCCGCAACATCATTGCGCAGACGAAGACCGGGGATACGTCGAACGTCGTCGTCGCCGGTGCGCACCTCGACAGCGTCCCCGAAGGGCCGGGCATCAACGACAACGGCACGGGCACTGCAGCCGTCCTGGAATCGGCGTTGCAGCTCGGCGCAGAGCCGGACATCACCAACGCAGTCCGCTTCACGTTCTGGGGCGCCGAGGAACTTGGGCTCGTCGGATCCGTGAAGTACGTCGAGGGATTGAGCGACGAGGACAAGGCGAACATCGCGCTGTACCTGAACTTCGACATGATCGGCTCGCACAACGCCGGCTACCTCACCTATGACGGGGACGACTCCGACAAGGTAGGAGCGCCTGCCGGGCCTGCCGGATCCGACGCGATCGAACGTGTCTTCGTAGAACGTCTGCAGCAAGAAGGCATCGCAGCCGACGGCACCGACTTCGACGGCCGCTCCGACTACGGCCCGTTCATCGAGGTCGGTATCCCCGCAGGTGGCGTCTTCACGGGCGCGGACGAGGAAAAGACACCCGAACAGGCCGAGAAGTGGGGCGGTACAGCAGGTGAAACGTTCGACCAGAATTACCACACTGCTGAGGACACCCTGGCGAACGTCGACCGAGAGGCGTTGGCAGAGAACGCGTCGGCGGTCGGTTTCGGAATCGGCACCTACGCTCAATCGGTCGAAGGGCCCAACGGCGTTCCGGTCGGAGCCGCTCGCACAGAGGCCCGAGCTGAGAAGTAGTTATGTGTAACCGTCGGTTACGCTCGGTTTCATGAATCCGTACGTGGCGTCGACGATCGAGTGGGTGCGCAGCGTCAATCGCAGCCCAGCGGTCGTCGACGTCGTACGGCGGGTCAGGCGAGTGCTTCCCGGTGACCCGACGTTCGGCGATCCGTTGTCCATCGCAGGCTCGGGGTCCGCACTGGCCGTCGCGCGCGCGGCGGACAAGTTTCTCGACGACGAACCCGGCGCGTCCCGCGAGGTCGGACTCGGTGCGCTGCAGGTGTGGCAGGCGGTGCTCGAACGAACTGGCCGTGGCCGTGGCGAACGCGACGTCACCATCGTCTTCACCGACCTGGTCGGGTTCTCGTCGTGGTCTCTCGTTGCAGGCGACGCCGACACTCTCACCTTGTTGCGCAAAGTCTCGAAGGCCGTCGAGCCGGCCATTGCCGCTGCTGGCGGCCACGTCGTCAAGCGCCTGGGTGACGGCGTGATGGCAGTCTTCTATCGACCGGACAAAGCCGTCGAGGCCGTAGTGAATGCGCGTGCCGCGCTCGCGGAGGTGAGTGTGAACGACTACACGCCGACGATGCGGGTGGGTATTCACACCGGCAGTCCCCGTCAGATCGGGTCGGATTGGCTCGGCGTCGACGTCACCGTCGCCGCACGAGTCATGCAGACCGGGGGAAACGGCAACCTGATGATCTCTCAGGTCGCGCTCGATGCGCTGCCGACCGGGACGCTGGAGTCTCTAGGTCTGACGGCGCGTCCATACCGGCGCGGCTTCTTTGCTCCGAAACTCAGCGGGGTGCCCGAGGATCTGAAGATTCTCCGATTGGTGCCGTCGCCGTCGCGTTGAGTCTCCACAGCGGTGAGACCGGGCCATGTCCGGCGCCGAGGTCGTACGACGCGGCCAGGCATTCGGTGACCCAGTCCTTTCCGAACGCAACTGCCTCGGGTACCGAATACCCGTTGGCCAGGGCGCATGCGATCGCCGCTGCCAGAGTGTCGCCGCCACCGTGATCGTTCCCCGTGTCGATGCGCGGGCTCGTGAACTCGAGAAACGTGTCGCCGTCGAACAGAATGTCGGTGCTGTTGTTCGACGTTCGCAAGTGGCCGCCCTTGACCAGTGCCCACTGGGCTCCCAGGGCGTGAAGAGCCTCCGCAGCCCGACGCGCGGTGGCGTCGTCGATGACCTCGATTCCGGTGATCAGACGGATTTCGTCGAGATTCGGGGTCACGATTGTCGCGATCGGAAACAGGGTGTTCCTGATGGCGTCGAGTGCCTCGGAGTGCAGGAGTGGATCGCCGTGCATCGATGCACACACCGGATCGACGACGAGGGGGATCGGGGCGTCTTTGCCGATACCGACCTCGACGCACACCGAGGTGACGGCCTCGATGATTGCGGTGGACGCGAGCATGCCGGTCTTCGCTGCACCGATTCCGATATCACCGACGACCGTGCGTACCTGGTCGGCAACCACATGTGGCGGGATCTCATGGAATCCACTCACACCGACCGTGTTCTGCACGGTGACGGCGGCTACGGCAACGCATGCGTGGACGCCGCACATCGCCATCGTTCGACTGTCGGCTTGGATTCCGGCGCCGCCACCGGAGTCGGTGCCGGCGATGGTGAGTGCGCGTACGGGGGTCGAGCCGTTGGGTGTCAGCGGTAGGAACTTCACGATCGTCGACAGTACCGGCAGTGCTGCAACTCACGGCGACAGATGCACAGTCGGCTATGAATGTTGTTGCATCACAACACCGATCGAGCCCGTCTATGACGTATACCAGTGCGGGTGTTGCAAGTACGTTTCATACCTACGCCACCGAAGGTTTGTTGGTACAAACGGGTGACAAGCTCAGCGATCGCATGTTTAATAGTGGTGCAGGTCACAATTGACTGGACTTTTTCGCTTCGCCATCCACCTACGCAAAGGAGGTGACCCATGCTTGCCAGTACCCCCAGTGCCGATGTTTCCATCAATACCGACCAGAACCGCTTCGAGTTGAGGCTCAACGGTGATCTGGTCGGAATCGTCGGCTTCTACGAGGTCGAACCCCCTGCCAAACGCGGCCGGACCCACGTCGTCTCGTTCATGCACACCGTCGTCACCGAGGACTTCGGGCATCAGGGCCTCGCGGCCATTCTCGTTCGACGATCACTGGACAGTGCTCGGTCGTACGGTTGGAAGGTGAAGCCGGTCTGTACATACGTCCAACGATTCGTCGCTGCAAATCCGGAGTATGCGGACGTCGTCGTCCCTCTCTGACGGTTGTCCCTCTTTGACGTAACGGTTGCAACTCGACGTGGCGTCGAATTGCTATCCGATTCACCGGTCGCGTGGCGGCCAGTGCGCACCACTGGTCTTATAGTGAAATGCGTCACAACAAAGTCGATCACTCGAACCCCCCGGCGGTCGCGTCGTCGGTGCGTATCGAGGACAACGCCGTGCACAGCAGGTTCGACCTGTTCGTCGGCGACGACCTGATCGGAATCCTCGGGTACCGCGATGCGGACGATGATTCCGTTGCGTTCATGCATACGGTCGTCAAGGAAGAGTTCGGCGACCGAGGCTGGGCGGGCGTGCTCGTCCGCGGGGCGCTGAATACCGCCCGCGACCGGGGCTGGCGCATCGTCCCGATCTGCACGTACGTGCGGCGCTACCTCGCTCGCAATCCGGAGTATCTGGATCTGGTGGCGTGACTGCCATGGCCCTCTAGAGAGCAGTGCTCTTGATTCGGCCTAGATTTTCGTGAATACTGCTCTCAGAGGAGAGCGTCGCTCTCCCGGTGGGAGGGGTATTCGAATGGACAGGCAACGATCAGCAGTCGCACTGCTCGCGAGCACGGGGGTTCTTTTCGCGATCTATCCGATACTGCGCCCGTACTCGTCGGAAGTCGGACGTGCCGGCGCCGATGCATTCGCATCGCCGCTGTGGATAGCCGCGCACGTCAGCGCGATGATCGGCTTCATCACACTCGTTCTTGCGCTTCGGGCGCTGAATGTCGGCACGGTCGCCGATGTGACGACCTTGGTCGGCGTCGGACTGGTGTTGCCGTACTACGGCGCCGAAACATTCGCGCTGAACGTCCTGGGCACCGACGCGCTGGACACCGGCGACTACACAGTGGTGGACCTCGCCGAGCCCATTCGCTACGGGATGACCCAGTCGGTCATGTTCGGCGTCGGATTGGTCGCGATCGCAACAGGGGCTGTCCTAGCGGCTCGACGGTCCGCGTGTTGGCAGGGTTGGGTGTTCGCTGCCGGGTTCGTACTGTTCCTGCCGCAGTTCTTCGCTCCGCCCTGGTTGCGTATCGCGCACGGGTTGCTGATCCTCGCCGGCGCAGCGTTGCTGGCCGCCCGGACGTTCGAGCGTCAGGAAATCTCGACGACGACCGGTGCGTGATCGCTTGCGCCCTTGCCCTTGCGCTCGTCACGGTCGATCGACGCACCGGACACTCGTGCGGCGAGGGCGGGAGACGCCAACGCCATATCGATGCGCAAGCCTTGCTTCTTCGGGAACCGTAGCTGCGTGTAGTCCCAGTAAGTGAAGGTCCGCGGCTCGGGCGTGAACTGACGCGTCACCTCGGTGAACCCGACCTCACGGAACGACTCGAACGCATCGCGCTCGGCCGCGGAGGTGTGAGTCTTGCCCTCGAACAGAGCTGGATCCCAGACATCGTCGTCGGTGGGGGCGATATTCCAGTCGCCCACCAGCGCGATCTGCGCCTGCGGGTCCGACGAGAGCCAGGCCTGTGCGTCGGCACGCAGTTTCGCCAGCCACTCGAGCTTGTACGTGTAGTGCGGATCCGCCAACTCGCGGCCGTTGGGCACGTACAGGCTCCACACTCGAACGCCTCCGCACGTAGCGCCGATAGCGCGTGCCTCGCGGACGGCCTCGACCTCGGGATCCTTACTGAAGCCAGGTTGATCCTCGAAGCCGACCTGCACGTTGTCGAGGCCGACACGGGAGAGCAGTGCGACACCGTTCCACTGGCTCAGGCCGACGTGGGCGACCTCGGACCCGATCGCGGTGAACCGCTCGTACGGGAACTGCGCGTCCTTGCATTTGGTCTCCTGCATCGCCAGGACGTCGACGTCGGACCGTTGCAGCCAGTCGACGATCCGATCCTGCCGAGAGCGGACGGAGTTCACATTCCAGGTAGCCAAGCGCACGGCGGCAAGAGTAGCCGAGGGGTCGGACAGGTGGTTCGACCCTCCGGGTCAGTGGCACGGATAAGTGCACGGCAACGTACTCAACCGCGCCACTGCGGCGGAGCCGCATACCTGTACCGATGGTGCTCGACGAACCCGAGTTCCCGGTACATCGCGACTGCCCCCACATTTGCGGCCGCCACCTGGAGATATGCGTGCGTCGCGCCCTGCATTCGTCCCCATGCGACGAGCTCGCCGCAGACCCTGGTGCCAAGTCCGTTGCGGCGATGGGCTTCGGCAACTTCGACGGCGGTCAGGCCGACCCAGCGGCGACCGTCGGGCGCGGACGTCACCGCGGCGCGACCGATCGCAAGCACGCCGGACGGCGCGCTCCCGATGCGGGCAAAGCCCGCAACGCCGTCGCGCACAGCCGAGATCACCTCGACGGCATCTGCGGGGAGGGGACGCCCGCGGTAGCGATACAGACTGAGCCAGTCGTCGTCGGGTGCTTCGACTATCACCGATACCGACTCCGGCGGCAGCACGAGCTGCGAGATGTCGGCAGCCATCACCAGAGTCTCGTCACGAGTCGACCAACCAGCGGGCACCGAGCCGAGACGATCGGGAAGAAGCAGCACGGTAGGCAGGCCGCGCGAGCTGAACCACCGCGCGATTGCATCGAGATCGGCGACGGCTGCCTGCGGCTCGAGCGGAGCCGCCGAGTTCGCCCGTCCGGTGAAGCCGTGACCGGCGCGCAGCAACCATCCGCCGATCCACTCCTGCTCGACTCCAGGCCACCCATCGGCGGCAGCTCGTTCGAGCGACCTGATCTCGGAAGTACGAATCGGTCGTGGTCCGAGAGCCTTCAACGCGACGACTCGATCCCGAGAGACCCGCACGACGCGACCGTCCGACGCCTCGACCGCCACCACCGAATCGTCGTAGTCGATCAACGAACCGACGACATCGGTCATCGGATGGCTATGGCCGGGTGGCAGTCGATACCGCATGGTGACGCGGCTACCGACCGCGACTGCCTCGGCCACTCAGTCGTCGTCCTCGTGGCCGAACGGATCCTCCACGGTGCCGGGGATCCAGGACAGACCCGGTGTGCCCCATCCTGCGCGTTTGATTGCCTTCTTCGCTGCGCGCGCATTGCGTCCGATCAGCACGTCGACGTACAGAAATCCATCGAGATGCCCGACCTCGTGCTGCAGCATTCGTGCAAAGAATCCCTTGCCTTCGATATCGACAGGGTCGCCGTTGGCGTCGGTACCGGTGACCCGTGCCCAGTCGGCACGGCCTGTCGGGTATTGCTCGCCGGGTACGGACAAGCAACCCTCGTCGTCGTCATCTGGATCGGGCATGGTCTCGGGAATCTCGGACGTTTCCAGGACCGGGTTGATCACTTCGCCCCGGCGGCGGACCAACTTGCCGTCGGGCCCCTCGTCGGGGCAGTCGTAGATGAATAGCCGAAGCGGTTCGCCGACCTGATTCGCGGCGAGCCCGACACCGTTCGCGGCAGCGAGCGTCTCGTACATATTCGCGATAAGGTCGGCGAGCTCTTCGGGGGACTGAGTGACGGGTTGGGTGGGGTTGTGCAGTACCGGGTCGCCGACGATCCGGATCGGGAGAATTGCCATGGTCGACAAGAATACTGGCGTTCTGTCGAAGGGCGTGCACGCGGTGAACGCGCGCGGCGCGCCGCGTCCACCGCGAGCGGCCGCCCGCCCGTGTCCACCGTGGTTGAATAAGGACCGAAACACACGCGTGTAATTCGTGCCGACTTCCCGACTTCGGGTCCGTCGACGCGGTTCGAGGGGGGCCGACATGGCGCAGGCAGCATTCAGGGCACGGGCAGCGACACACGCACAGAGTAGGGATCCGCTCGAGCGGATCCGAGAAGTCGAGGAGTGAGAATGGACGGCGCAGCAGCGCGTGACTCGAACCAGTCTCAGCAGTCTGACAAGTCCCAGAACATCAACGAGGTCGGCGAAGACGGACTGACTCGTCGCGAGCACGACATCCTGTCGTTCGAACGGCAGTGGTGGAAATACGCGGGCGCCAAGGAAGAAGCGATCAAAGAGCTCTTCTCGATGTCGGCGACACGCTACTACCAGGTCCTGAACGCTCTGGTCGATCGTCCCGAGGCGCTCGCCGCGGATCCGATGCTGGTCAAGCGACTGCGCCGACTCCGCGCAAGCAGGCAGAAGGCTCGCGCAGCCCGACGACTCGGCTTCGAGGTCTGAAGTAGGCATTCGGGGGGCGAGGGGACCGGGGGTCGATCCACTAGTGTCTTCGAGTGTGAGCAGTCCGAATCCGGAATCGTCCGGCCCTCCGCTCCGCGCATTGGCAATGGTCCTCATTTCGCTCGCGATTCTGTTCGCGGCGATCGGTGCACTGTCGTTGACCGGCTCGGACGACAGTGAAGAAGCAGCGGCACCCGAGGCGACGAGCGAGGTAGCTCAGGCACCCGCGACCTCGCAGACCGCGCAAGCGGCGCCCGCGTCCACCTCGGCGACATCGTCCGCAGCGACGACCTCGGCCGACCCGTCGGACGTCGAGGTGCGTGTACTCAACAACAGTGACGTATCCGGACTTGCCGCCAGCACCGCCGCGACGCTCACCGCAGAAGGGTGGACGATCGCCGAGACCGGCAACTACGCCGAGTCCCAGGTTGCAGCAACCACCGTTTACTACGGCACAGCGGCCGGCGCCGACGACGCCGCCCAGGAGATCGCACAGCAGCTCGGCGCAACCGCCACAGAACTCCCGGCCACCCTCACCGGCTTCGGCAACGGCGTGATCGTGATGGTCACCCAGTGACGGTTCTGTCCGAACAACGCCGTTCTGTCTTTGACAACACTGTGAGTGAAGTACTACTACCGGGCATAGTTATGATCGACGCAACGTCCAGCCGGCCCCACGAAGGAGCTTTTTCCATGGCACCGACCAGTACAGTCCGATCGGGATTCCGCTCCTGGCGCCTCGCGACCCCCGGGGTCGCCGTCGCTGCGTTCGGCTTGGTCGCATGCACCGCTCCCGAAACGCCGTCCGACGTGCCGGGCACGACGCCGCCAGTGTGGACGGGCCACGAGGATCCGAGTGGAGAAGGAGTCGCCGCCGACGCTCCACAGCCGGAGATGGAAGCAGAGTTCGAGAACGCCGAGGGAACCGCGGTCGGTACCGTTTCCGTTGTCGAAGAGAACGAGCACCTGGTCATCACCGTCGAGGCCGAGGATATGACCCCCGGCTTCCATGGACTTCACATTCACACCACCGGTGTCTGCGAGCCGAACTCGGTTGCTCCAGCAGGCGGCGCGCCCGGTGACTTCCTCTCTGCAGGAGGACACCTCCAGGTCGACGGCCGCACCGAGCACCCGTCCAGCGGTGACCTCACGTCACTGCAGGTCGGCGAGGACGGTACGGGCAAGCTCGTCACGACGACCGACGCGGTCACGCTCGACGACCTGCGCGCCGACGGTGGACGGTCGATCATCATCCACGCCGGAGCGGACAACTTCGCGAACATCCCTCCCCGCTACACGCTGGCAGACGGCGCCGCAGTGCCGGACACGACCACCCTGACCACCGGCGATGCCGGCGGCCGCGTCGCCTGCGCGGTCCTGGACTAGGTGACCCCCGCAAGCCTGCCCGGCCCCACAGCAGGCTCCGCTCCCACACCCCCTGGTCACTCCGCAGGCTCCGCTCCCGCCATCCTTTTCAACGGCTCGCCCCGTCCGACCCTCGGCGTCGAATGGGAAATTGCGTTGGTGGACAACGGATCACTCGACCTCGTCAACTCGGCCGCCGAGGTCATGGACGGCATCACCGAATTGGTCGGCTCCGAGTCTCCTCGGGTTACCAAGGAGCTGCTCCGCAACACGGTCGAACTTGTCACCGGCGTGTGCGAGAACGTCGGCGAAGCGATGGACGATCTC
>NZ_LVCV01000610.1 GCF_001647195.1 Rhodococcus sp. EPR-157
CTTGCAGGCCGAAACGCGCATGGGCGATGCCGCCTCCTCCCGCGATGAGCTCGACGCCGAGTACGCGCGCGCCAACAAGATCGATCCCGACGTCAAGCGCAACGCGCAACCAGGCGGAGCAGGCGAGGCATCCGCGGAGAAGTTCGCGACGCCGAACGACGCCCGCACTGCGCCCGACACGCGCACTGCACACGACGCCCGCACTGCGCCCGACACACGCACTGCACACGACGCGCCCACTGCCCACGACGCGCGTCACGCTCAGGCCGATCAGGCGCACACCAACCCGGTGAAGCCGGGGGAGGTTACCGAGCGTCGCCTCCCGTAGCGCGATTGCGAGACTCCCGTCGGCATCGGGCCCTTTGACCAGGGCCGGTTGTCGGCGGTTTTTTCTGTTCGCAGGTTGGTACGAATGTAAAGAGCTGAAGATGTCGGCGATAGGGGATAACCTGACAATTCGGATACCGATCGGTACGTCAGGAGTGCGAGATGAGTTCCGATATGGAGAAGCTGCGCGTCGGAACCGCCGAGCGCGAGGCGACTGCGCAGCTGCTCGGAACAGCGATGGCCGACGGCAGACTGACGCTAGCCGAGTACGAGGAGCGGCTCGACGCAGTGTGGCTGTCGGCAACTAGGGGTGAGTTGGCCCGGGTAACCGACGACCTGCCTGCGTCACCCGTATTCGTAGCCCCCGAAGATTCCGAATCGAAGGTCCTCGCGAAGTCCAAGGACGCCGCGGAGTGGCGTGAGTACTTCGACGAGTGGCGTTGGTGGTTCGGTGGCGCCATCATCATGACCGGAATCTGGGGCTTTCAGTCCATTTCCGACGGTGAACTGACCGGATACTGGCCGATGTGGCCGCTCGGCGTCTGGGCGCTGGTTCTGGTCGCGATGATCGTCATGCCGGAGGACGAGGACGACAAGGCGAAGAAGGACAAAAAGCGCAAGAAGAGCTGATTATTACGCCCTGTAGTTGGCGAGATCGGCAAACCTGGGACACTGGGGTTCGTGACTGTATCCACCGGCGACGACGCCCCGATTTCGGCCCAGCTTTTCGAGCGCGCGAGCGCGGTCATTCCAGGCGGGGTGAACTCGCCGGTGCGTGCCTTCCACTCGGTCGGAGGTACGCCGCGCTTCATCACCGAGGCCAGCGGCTACACGATGATCGACGCCGACGGCCACAGCTACGTCGACCTGATCTCCTCGTGGGGTCCGATGATCCACGGACACGCGCATCCGGTCGTCGTGGACGCGGTGCAGAAGGCGGCGGCAACAGGCCTGTCGTTCGGCGCTCCGACCGAGCGTGAGATCGCGCTCGCCGAGGAAATCGTCGGTCGAGTAGGCCCGGTCGAGCAGGTTCGCCTTGTGAATTCGGGCACAGAGGCAACGATGAGCGCCGTACGCCTCGCGCGCGGTTTCACCGGTCGTACCAAGATCGTCAAGTTCTCCGGCTGCTATCACGGCCACGTCGACGCACTGCTCGCCGACGCGGGATCCGGACTCGCCACCCTCGGACTGCCCACGTCGCCGGGTGTCACGGGCGCACAGGCGTCGGACACCATCGTCGTTCCCTACAACGACCTCGACGCGGTCACCGCGGCATTCGCGGCGCACCCGGGCGAGATCGCCTGCATCATCACCGAGGCCGCCGCCGGGAACATGGGCGCGATCCCGCCCGTCCCGGGCTTCAACGAGGGACTTCGACGCCTGGCCACCGACAACGGTGCGCTGCTCATCATGGACGAGGTGATGACAGGCTTCCGTGTCAGCGCCGCAGGGTGGTACGGCATCGACGGCGTTGCCGGCGACCTCTACACGTTCGGCAAGGTCATGTCCGGCGGGTTGCCCGCAGCCGCGTTCGGCGGACGCGCCGACATCATGGCCTACCTGGCACCGGCCGGACCCGTCTACCAGGCGGGAACGTTGTCGGGTAACCCCGTCGCCGTCGCAGCGGGGCTCGCCAGTCTGCAGCTTGCGGACGCGTCCGTCTACGAGAAGCTGCAGAAGAACTCCGAGCGTCTCGGCGGACTGCTCGGTGACGCGTTGACCGAGGCTGGAGTTCGTCATCACGTGCAGTTCGCAGGCACTATGGTGAGCGTGTTCTTCTCCGACGGACCCGTCATCGACTACGCGGGCGCAAAGGCGGCCGAGACGTGGAGATACCCGGCGTTCTTCCACGGCCTGCTCTCGCGTGGCGTGTATCCGCCGCCCAGCGCGTTCGAGGCGTGGTTCGTGTCCGCGGCTCTCGACGACCGTGCTTTCGAGATCATCGCCGACGCACTTCCCGACGCCGCTCGTGCAGCGGCCCGAGCAGAAGCAGGAACCAAGTGAGCATCCCCGACTCCAGTGATCTCCACCCGCATCAGGCGACGCGGACGATCGTCCATGTGCTGCGGCACGGTGAGGTGCACAACCCGAAGGGCATTCTGTACGGACGCCTGCCGGGCTTCCGCCTCTCGGTGACCGGGCAAGCGCAGGCCACCGCCGTCGCGAATGCTCTTGCTGGACACGACATCACGCACGTCGTCTCGTCTCCACTTCAGCGTGCCCAGGAAACGGCAGGTCCGATCGCGAAAGCGCACGGCCTGCAGATCGCCGAGGACGAGAACCTCATCGAGGCGGGCAACGAGTTCGAGGGTCTGCGGGTAGCCGTCGGCGATGGCGCGCTCCGGCGTCCGCGTCACTGGTGGAAGTTGCGCGACCCGTTCACCCCGTCGTGGGGCGAGCCCTACCTGCAGATCGCGCACCGCATGCTGGCTGCAGTGAATGCTGCGCGCGTCGCAGCGGTCGGGCACGAGGCCGTCTGCGTCAGCCATCAGCTACCCGTGTGGACGCTGCGTCGGTTCCTTCAAGGCGAGCGCCTCTGGCATGATCCGCGGCATCGCCAGTGCGGCCTGGCATCGTTGACCTCGCTGGTCTACGAGGGCGACACCCTCGTCGACATCGTCTACTCCGAACCCGCCGGCGCCAGCGACCCCCGAGTCTCCGGGGCCTGATATACCGATGCGCACGTTTCTTCTGTCCGCAGCAGCTGCTCTGTCGGCGCTGACGCTCGTCTCCGGATGCGCGACGGGTACCGATGCAGTGGCAACCGGCGGAACGTTCGATTTCGTCTCACCGGGTGGCCAGACCG
>NZ_LVCV01000611.1 GCF_001647195.1 Rhodococcus sp. EPR-157
CCGACTACCAGGGCCAGGTGGTCGTGCTGAACGTCTGGGGCCAGTGGTGCGGACCGTGTCGCGGCGAAGCCGACGATCTGGAGGAGGTCTTCGTCAACACTCAGGATCTCGGCGTCCAGTTCCTCGGCATCAACGTGCGCGACGCTGCCCAGGACAAGGCGCAGGACTTCGTGATCGACAACAAGGTGACGTACCCGTCGATCTACGACCCGCCCATGCGCACGCTCACCGCGCTCGGCGGCATCCCCACGTCGGTCGTCCCGACGACCATCGTTCTCGACAAGCAACACCGCGTCGCAGCGGTGTTCCTGCGTGAACTCCTCACCGAGGACCTGCAACCCGTCGTCGAACGGATAGCGGGCGAGGAGCCCGATCAGCAGTGAGCCACCAGTTGTATGCGGCAGGTATAGGCGAGACGTTCCAGACGACGGCTGCGACGGGTCCGCTGATTCTTGCGTTCGGCGTCTGCATCCTCGCCGGGCTCGTCTCGTTCGCGTCGCCGTGCGTCGTCCCGCTCGTGCCCGGCTATCTGTCGTACCTGGCCGGCGTCGTCGGCGCCGACGCTCCAGCAGTGACGGCGTCCGAAGCGGCGACGACGAAGGTCAGGGCATCCGCCAGGCTGCGGGTCGCGGGTGCAGCCGGACTGTTCGTTCTGGGCTTCACCGTCGTGTTCGTGCTGGCCACCGCGACCGTGTTCGGTGCGATTTCGGCCCTGTCGGTCAACCGTGAACTGCTGATGCGCATCGGCGGAGTCATCACCATCGCAATGGGATTGGTGTTCATCGGACTCGTTCCGGCGCTGCAGCGCGACGTTCGGTTCGAGCCTCGACGGGTGAGCAGTCTGCTCGGTGCGCCGCTGCTCGGCGGCGTGTTCGCGCTCGGATGGACCCCGTGCCTCGGCCCGACACTCGCCAGCGTCATCTCGCTCGCGGCGGGCACCGAGGGCGCGACGGCAGCGCGCGGTGTCGCGCTGATCATCGCGTACTGCCTCGGCCTCGGGCTTCCGTTCGTGATCCTCGCGTTCGGTTCGGTGAGTGCCCTACGCGGAGTCGGCTGGCTCCGCACCCATGCACGACAGATACAGGTGTTCGGCGGAATCATGTTGATAGCAGTAGGAATTGCACTCGTCACGGGTGCCTGGGACGTGTTCGTGAGCTGGATCCGCGATGCCTTCGTATCCGATGTGGTGCTCCCGATATGAGTGGCGATATGACGGATCTCGATACCCGACCTTCCGCTGTCCCACCGCGACAGTCCGGCCTCGGGCGCGGCGTCGCCCTGGTGCGGAATACGTGGCGGTCGCTCACGAGTATGCGAACCGCGCTGGTGCTGCTGTTCCTCCTGGCGTTCGCTGCGATTCCCGGGGCGTTGGTACCGCAGCGAAGTCTCAACTCCGGCAAGGTCGACGAATACATCGCGGCCCGGCCGACCCTCGGACCGCTGATGGACAAGCTCGAGCTGTTCGACGTCTTCTCCAGTTTCTGGTTCACCGCGATCTACGCTCTCCTGTTCGTCTCACTCATCGGCTGCATCGTGCCGAGGTGTATCGAGCACGGGAAAGCGCTGCGCACCAAGCCTGTTCCGACGCCTCGCAACCTCGCGAGGCTCCCGCACCACCGTGAGTACACCGTCGACGACACCGCCGAGGAGACCGCGGCCAAGGTGAAGTCACAGCTGCGCGGCTGGAGGGTGGCAGTTCGCGGTTCGGGTGAGGAAGTGACGCTCTCGGCCGAGAAGGGATACTTCCGCGAGTTCGGCAACCTCGTCTTCCATCTTTCGCTCGTCGGGCTGCTCGCCGCGATCGCGCTGGGCAAACTCCTCGGCTACGAGGGCAACGTCATCGTCATCGCGAACGACGGACCCGGTATCTGCAGTACGACTCCGGCGATCTACGACAGCTTCCGTGCCGGTCAGCTGGTCGACGGCACCGGCTTGGAACCGCTGTGTATTCGAGTCAAGGACTTCAAGGCCGACTACCTCGAGAACGGCCAGGCCGAGATGTTCACCTCGAACATCGAATATCAGGCCGAGGACGATCTGGCGAACAACGTCTGGCGAGAGGACGTCCTTCAGGTCAACCACCCACTACGAGTGGCAGGGGACAGGGTCTACCTGCAGGGGCATGGCTACGCGCCGACCTTCACGGTCACGTTCCCGAACGGTGAGACCCGCACCGAGACCGTCCAGTGGCAGCCGACCGACGCCACCACCTTTCTGTCCAGCGGCGTGCTGCGGATCGACCCACCCGGTGGTCTCTACCCGGAGGCGACGGAACGTAGACAGAACCAGATCGCGATCGAAGGGCTGTTCGCGCCGACGGCGTCCTTCCACGGCAACCTGCTGTCGTCGAGCTACCCGGCGATGACCGATCCAGCCGTCGCGATCGATATCTATCGCGGTGACACCGGCCTCGACACCGGATACCCACAGTCGTTGTTCTCCTTGAACCAGGAGATGATCAACCAGGGCAGACTCGTCAAACAGGACCGTGTCAACCTGATGCCGGGGGAGAGTTCGACGCTGTCCGACGGCACCAACGTCCGATTCGACGGTGCCGAGGAGTTCGTCAACCTGCAGGTCTCGCACGACCCGGCTCAGACGTGGGTGCTGGTGTTCGCGCTGACGATGATGGGTGGACTGCTGGTGTCCCTGGTGATCAAGCGTCGCCGAGTGTGGGTCCGACTGCGCACCGATTCGGACACACGACGTACTGTAGTAGAACTCGGTGG
>NZ_LVCV01000612.1 GCF_001647195.1 Rhodococcus sp. EPR-157
GAAAGATCAGGAGAACTGACCGATGCCGATCAACGAGACTCTCTCGCAGTACAGCGACTGGTCGTTCGAATCCGCGTTCACCATCTACGTACTCGCATTCGTACTGCTCATTGCGCAGTACGCATCGGCGAAGGCGACGGCGGTACAGGCCAAGGAGCTTGTCGGGAGCGGTGCGCCCGTCTCGGACAAGAACGTCCCGGGACGTGTGGTGGAGACCCCCAAGCGACCGCTGTCGGAGCGGTTGTCGGGGATGGGTTTCGCGCTGCTGATCCTCGCTCTCGTGCTGCACGTGGCATCGGTCGTACTCCGCGGTTTCGCGACGCACCGGTTCCCGCTCGGCAACATGTACGAGTTCGTGACCATGGCAACGGCGGCCGCAACGCTGACTTCGATTGTGCTGCTTCGCAAGCGCTCGATGCGCCCGATGCTGGTGTTCGTTCTGGCGCCGATCATCGTGCTGATGTTCCTCGCGGCAACCAAGCTCTACGCCGATGCCGCGCCCGTCGTGCCTGCGCTCCGCTCGTACTGGCTACCGATCCACGTCACCATCGTCAGCGTCGGCAGTGGCATCCTGCTGGTTTCCGGCGTCGCCAGCCTGCTGTTCCTGCTGCGGATCAAGCAGCCTGTAGGCGAGGAGAGCCGAGGCTTCTGGGGACGGTTCGCATCCAAGCTTCCCGACGCCCAAGCGCTGGACCGTCTCGCGTACAAGACGACGATCATCGCGTTTCCGTTGTTCGGTGCAGGGGTTATCCTCGGTGCAATCTGGGCCGAGGCCGCGTGGGGTCGCTTCTGGGGATGGGATCCCAAGGAGACGATGTCGTTCATCACGTGGATCATCTACGCGGCCTACCTGCATGCGCGTGCCACGTCGGGGTGGCGTAACACCCGTGCGGCCTGGATCAACATCGGCGGCTTCACGGCGATGCTGTTCAACCTGTTCATCATCAACATGGTCGTTTCCGGCTTGCACTCCTACGCGGGACTCAACTAGCGCTGGTAACGTCCGCGTCGACCGGCTGGGGAGGCCGGGAGATGGGGGAATCGGTCGTGGCCGAATGGCAGATGAGTTCGTGGCAGTCGGTGACTCCGGCCGAGCCTGGGGAGGACGCCGAAAAGGACCGGAAGCCGGCTGTCGTCACGAGAAGCGCTGGAGATGACCCTGCGAGCCCAGTGGGGCCTGTCACGGCGGGGTCTCCTGTTGCCCCCACACCGGAGCCACCCCCAGCAGCGTTTCGCTCGACCCCCGTTCCGATGCCTCCCGAAGCAGCCGTGCCCACCTCGCGGCCCCAGGAACCTGAACCCGGGCTGCAGGGCACGTTGCCGCCTGTTGCGTCCGCGTCCGCTCTCGATCTCACCAACGCTCTGCTCGTCAAGCATGTAGCGCCGCCCCCGGCGTTCGGATGGCGTCGGTGGATTCACACGATGACCGGCCGTCGGGTAAATCTGGGGAACAGTACGCGCGACGAACAGTTGGTGCGACTGACTCGGCAAGTGGATCGGCATCTAGTCGGCTGCTACCGCGTGTCGGTGCTCAGCCTCAAGGGCGGTGTCGGAAAGACGACGACGACGGCAACGCTCGGCTCGACGTTCGCGCGGATCCGAGGGGACCGCGTGATAGCAGTCGATGCAAATCCGGATCGCGGCACGCTGAGCCAGAAGGTGCCGCTGGAGACGCCGGCGACTGTGCGAAACATGCTGCGCGACATCGACGGTCTGAAGCGCTACAGCGACGTCCGCGCATATACGTCGCAAAATGCCTTCAGGCTCGAGGTGTTGGCGTCGGACACAGATCCTGCGGTCTCCGAGGCGTTCAGCGGCCAGGACTACGACAAGGCTGTCGAGTTGCTGGAGAAGTTCTACAGCATCGTGCTGACGGATTGTGGAACCGGGTTGATGCACTCGGCGATGAGCAGCATCCTCGAAGGCTCCGATGCGTTGGTCGTCGTCAGCTCCAGTGCGGTCGACGGTGCCCGCAGCGCGTCGGCGACGTTGGACTGGCTCGATGCGCACGGACACAGCGACTTGGTTCGATCGTCGGTGGCCGTCGTCAATGCCGTGAGGCCGCGAGCGGGGAAAGTTGATCTCGCCAAGGTGGTCGAGCATTTCGAGCAGCGATGCCGTCAGGTCGTGTTGATCCCGTTCGATCCGCACCTCGAAGAGGGTGCGGAGGTCGATCTGAACAAACTGAAACGGCGGACCCGTGTTGCGCTCTTGGAACTCGCGGCGGCCGTCGCGTCGGGATTCCCCAGCAACCGACCCGAGGACGTCATGCGCGCGGGCCCGGACAGCTGAAGCCCGATCGCCGATGCATTGTCGGACGAGAACAGCCCGCCTCGTGAGACGGGCTGTTCTCTCTTTCTCGACACCTTTACTCGGCTGAATCCTGCTTGCCGGTTTCGTGTCCCTCGGTACCCGAGCGACGGGCGTCTCGATTCATCCGCCACAGAAATTCTGGATCGTCGTCCGGGCCCTTGATTGGTCCGGCCGGTGCCTGCACAGTCGGACCGAAAGCCTTCCAGAACAGCACGATCACTACCACCAAACCGATCAACGCCAAAAGATAGATCACGACGCACCTCCTCTTCCCAGGGTAGCCGCGTCAGGGTGCGGTGTGCACCCCAATGCGGTTTGCAAGTTCCTGAGAATTCGGCACGTGGTTCGGTGGTTTTCCTGCAGGTCGAGAGTTTCTTGCTAGCGGTGTGCGGCCTCGGTCGTCAACGACGAGAGAAGCTGCATGACCTCGGCTTCACGGAACCGGCGATGGCCACCTGGTGTGCGAAGCGAGCCGAGACGGCCGGCGTGCGCCCATCGGGTCACCGTCTTCGGATCGACATGAAAGAGCGCCGCTACCTGCCCGGGTGTGAGCAGTGAATCCTGAGCCTTGTGCAGTGTTGGTGCGCTCATCTTGGTCGTGTCCTCCTGCATGCTGTGTCCGGCGGGCGGCGGCCCTTTCCCTGTACATCCTCGACCTGGTCAGGTCGAGAAATCTGGTGCCACTACGCCGGACCGTGGATGGAGCAAATTCGTGTTCGACCACCATGGTGGCACTCGAACCCCTAGGTACTCGACTGATCTAAGGTTGGTAAAGGGGAGGTAATGGACAAATCGGATAAGTCAGGCCGCCCGAAACGGGCGAATTTCGCTCGACGTCCCGAGTTGTCGAGGCCGCGACGGCGAGCCCTTCCGGCGCGGTAACCTGGGGTTCGTGAACGAACGCAACACGCCGCCCGTGCCCACCGCAACCAAGGGGCAGCTGTTCCGGGACGTTGCCCTGTACAGCGGCGCCCGACTGTTGCTCGTGGTCGTTATCGCTGCCGTCATCGTCGGAGTAGGTCTGCTGGTCGGAGTCGAGATTCCGGTTCTGGTTGCAGCGGTGTTCGCGGTACTCATCTCGTTGCCGCTGTCGCTCGTGCTGTTCAAGTCGCTGCGGATCCGCGTCAACGAGTCGATCGCAGGCGTCGACGAGGGGCGTCGTCAGGCCCGAGCGGACCTGCAGGCGAAGCTGCGCGGCGAAGACGGCCGGTAATGACCTCGATCGTCGATCATTCAGCCTCTCGAGTGTGGGTCGACAACGCGGTCCGGCTCATCGACGCCGATGCTCAGCGGTCGGCCGACACGCATCTCCTGCGGTATCCGTTGCCGTCGGCATGGAACGTCCAGCTCTACCTCAAGGACGAATCGACCCACATCACCGGCAGTCTCAAGCATCGGCTAGCCAGATCGCTGTTCCTCTACGCAATCTGCAATGGCTGGGTCACCGAGAACACCACCGTCATCGAGGCTTCCTCCGGTTCGACCGCGGTCAGTGAGGCCTACTTCGCAGGACTGCTCGGCCTCCGCTTCGTCGCCGTCATGCCTCGAAGCACCAGCCCGACCAAGATTGCGCTCATTGAATCCCATGGCGGCAGCTGCCATTTCGTCGACGATCCTGCCGCGATGTACACCGAGGCTCATCGACTCGCGGCCGAACCCGACTGCCACTACATGGACCAGTTCACCCACGCGGAGCGGGCCACGGACTGGCGCGGTAACAACAACATCGCGGAGTCGATTTTCCATCAGCTCACGAAAGAAGAGTCCCCGATTCCCACCTGGGTTGTCGTCGGCGCAGGCACCGGGGGTACCAGCGCAACGATCGGTCGTTACATCCGATATCGCCGTCACGCAACGCGATTGGCAGTTGTCGATCCGGAGAACTCCGCATTCATCGGTGGCTACGAGACCGGCCGCGCTGACTTCTCCACTGGAAAGCCGTCTCGCATCGAAGGAATCGGCAGACCCATCGTCGAGCCGTCGTTCGTCGGACAGGTGATCGATCGCATGATTGCTGTTCCTGATGCCGCATCGGTTGCCGCGGCCCGGCATGCATCCGATGTTCTCGGTCGACGTGTCGGCGGGTCGACCGGTACGAACATCTGGGGCGCGTTCGGTCTGATCGCCGAGATGATAGCCGCGGGGCAGAGTGGCAGCGTTGTGACGGTGTTGTGCGACGGAGGCGAGCGCTACGCGGGGACGTACTTCAACGACGAGTGGGTGGCTGGTCAGGGTATGGATCTGGTCGGCCCCGCAGAGAAGCTACGGGAGTTCACTCGGACCGGGGAGTTCCCGGTCTGAAAGGGGTCTGGCTCTGGGGTTCGGATTCGGTCCGGACGCGACGCGCGTACTGGTCCGGGCGCGGGGAGGGGTGGGTCAGTGGCGGGTGAGCACGAGTGACGCCGCTGCTGTTGCGCCGGCTGCGACACTGACCGCAGGCCAGGCTCCGATCTTCTTGGCCAACGGGTGCGAGACGCCGAACCCGACGAGGTAGGTGCCGAGCAATGCGCCTGCGACCTTCGGGCCGGAGGACGCCTTCCACGACGCCGTGCATGCGACGCCGACAGCGGCCAGCACCGCGCCACCCAGTTGGCGATTCTTGCTCCTTTGCGCGACGGCGAATCCGCCCAGCAGCCCACCCGCCGCGAGGGCCGAGGTTGCCAATGCGGTGCTGTTGATCGGGTTCGAAGCCATGGGCTACAGCGTAGTTACCTCTTCTCGGGGTGCGGGTCTGGCGGTCCTTTTCTGGCGGTCGGTCAGAAGGGTGGGGGTTCGTTTCGTTCGCGGAGTTGTTCGCGGAGTTTTTGGATGTGTTTGTGTTGTCGGAATTGTCTGCGGATGATGC
>NZ_LVCV01000613.1 GCF_001647195.1 Rhodococcus sp. EPR-157
CCCAGGTGCTGACGAGGTCCCCGAGCTACGACGAGCTGATCGCCCGTACCCAGTGGTGGGGTCGGCAGATGCTCATCTGGGGTGTGCACGTCCATGTCGGAGTTTCGTCCCAGGACAAGGTCTTTCCGATCCTCAACTCGCTGCTGCTTCAGTACCCGCATCTGCTGGCGCTGTCGGCATCGTCGCCGATCTGGGCAGGCAACGACACCGGTTATGCAAGCAATCGCGCGCTGATGTTCCAACAGCTCCCGACGGCAGGTCTTCCGTTCCAGTTCGAGGACTGGGCACAGTTCGAGGGTTTCGTTCGCGACCAGATGAAGACCGGCGTCATCGAACAACTCGGCGGAATGCACTGGGATATCCGACCCGCACCGAAGTGGGGGACCATCGAGGTCCGAGTGTGCGACGGTGCATCCACCAAACGTGAACTGGCTGCGCTGGTCGCGCTGACACATTGCCTCATCGTCGATCTGGACGAGCGTCTCGAAGCAGGCGAGACGCTCCCGAGCATGCCGCCGTGGCACGTCCAGGAGAACAAGTGGAGAGCCGCACGGTATGGGCTCGACGCCGAGATCATTCTCGACGCGAGCAGCAACGAGCGCCTGGTCACCGACGATCTGAACGACTTACTCGAGCGGCTTACTCCGACAGCGATTCGGCTCGGATGTGCCGACGAACTCGCCTCGGTCGCCGACATTCCCAGACGGGGTGCGTCGTATCAGCGGCAGCGACGTGTTGCCTCCGAATCGGGCGGAGATCTGCGAGCGGTCGTCGAGTCTCTGGTGACCGATTTGCAGCAGCCCTAGCGGTCTCGATGTAAACAGCTGTTCATCCACCGTTTACTATTGGCGGCGTGCTGCAGGGGGACGAGCGGAAAGCAAGCGTGACCGGGCGCACGGACCTGCGCGTGTACGGTCTCGGTGCCATCGCTGTCGTGCTGTTCGTGGGGGCGCTGCAGCTTGCGGCGACGATCAAGGGCTTCCCCGGTCCCGTTCCCAGTCTGTGGAACGACCTCGTCGGAACCCCGAAGTCGATGGCGGTCCCGTGGGGCGGTCTGGCGTTGGCGTTGGTCGGGGTGAACGCCCGGACGCGGATCTGGGCACTGTCCCTGGCTGTGGCAATAGACATCGTCGGCGCCGTTCTCCGACTCGACGCAGGCCGACCGTTTGCCGTAGGCAACGGTGCAGTCATCGTGTTGGCGGGCCTGGCGATGGTCACCGCGTGGCGCAGAGATGTGAGCGGAATCAGGTCGATCTGCCTCGGAGGGCTGCTCATCCTGGCCACGAAGGCCGGCGACGCGTGGCTGCAGATCACGACCATCGCGCGGCCGTACGTCCTCGACGAGTACGCCCAGCTGGCCGACCACGCTCTCGGGAACCCGTCGTGGATGGTGGCGAGTGGGCTCGAAATGCTGGGGCCCGGCGCGTACGCAGTGTTGCACTGGGTCTACATTCAGCTGCCGGTCGCCGCCATCGCCATCGCGATCTACCAGCTGCGTGGCGTTGCGTCCGGTCGCCAATGGCCCTCGCATCATCTGGTACGGACATTCCTGTTGATCGGGCTGGTCGGCCCGATCTTCTACATCCTGTTTCCGGTCGTCGGACCCATGTTCGCGTTCGGTCCCGCAGGTGAGGGCTTCCAGGTCGCAAATCTCTGGCCGACGGTGGTGCCGTTCGACACCTCGCCGTCGGCTATCGCGTTCGACGCGGAAACCCCGCGCAACTGCATGCCCAGCCTGCATACGGCGTGGGCGCTCAGCCTGTTCATCCACTCCCGGCGTGGTCCGTGGTGGCTGCGGTGGGGCGGAACCGCGTGGCTCGTGTGCACGCTGGCGGCGACGTTGGGCTTCGGATACCACTACGGCGTCGATCTGGTCGCGGGAGTGGTGCTGTGTCTGACGCTCGAATCGATCCTCCGCGATCCCGAGCGTGGTTGGGACAGCGGACGGATCCGACTGGTGGCCTACGGCTCTGCGGTCATGGTTACGTTGTTGCTGAGCTACCGGTACCTGGCGGTGCCGATCGGTACCTATCCCGAACTGTTCGGCCCCGCGATCCTTGCGTTGATGGCATCGGTCGTCGTGATGTTCTACGCAACGTTCTTCGCCGCACCCGGGTCCGCGCTCGCGATCCGGGATGGACGGGCAGGCGGGGAGATGTTCAGTCCCGCTCGGTCTCCATCTCGTTGATGATCAGCAGACCGTCTCGACCCCGCTGTTCCCGATAGGCAACGCGTCCGACGGTGTGTGCGATGACAGGCGCTGTAGCCAGCGTGAACACTCCGACGAGGACCAACATCCAGATATCGACGTTGCCTCGTAGTTCGATGATGGCGCCGGTCAAGACCAGCAACAGGCCGACCACCTGAGGCTTGGTGGCTGGGTGCATTCGAGACAGCGTGTCGGAGAACCTGACAATGCCCACCGCGGCGGTGAACGCCAGGATGGCTCCGAGCAGGATGAACACTGCCGATATCACGTGCAGGATGGTGCTCATTCGTCCCTCACTCTGAAACGTGCAACGCTGACCGATCCGACGAAGCTCACCAGGGACAGCGCGACGATTGCGGGGACGATGGTGGTGTCGAGGCTGTAGACCGCCCACAGGGCGAGGCTGCAGATGGACACCGCGAGGATCGTGTCCATCGCTACCAGACGGTCGAGAGAACTAGGTCCGGCGAGCAGTCGGTACGTGGTGATGATTGCCGCACCGATGAGCAGGGTTCCGGCAATCGCGAGAACGATCGTCACTTCCAGTCCCCCTTTCGTTCGTCGTCGACTTTCTTGTCGTCGCGGTCGTGCTGTGTGGTTGCGTCGTCGTCGCCGAGGACTCCGTGGTATCGCTCGTACTCCTGAAAGTGCAGCGGACTCGGTTTCCAATCGGAGTCACGCTCGAATGCGGCGATGAAGAGCTTTTCCAGTCTTCGCACCGAGCGGTAGAAGGAATCGACCGCCTTCTGGGTGCCCATGTCGAGGACATGTACATAGATCAGCCGTCGAGTTTGGTCGATTTCCAGCACCATGGTGCCTGGAAACATGTTGAGGCCGTCCACGAGAAGCGTGAGCACCAGGTCTGACTTGATCGCTATTCTGCAGCGCAGGACCCCGGTCACCGGAGGTGCCTTCGGGCGGATCGCGAGCCACGCGACATTGACGCTGGACTCGGCTGCAAGATAGATGTAGACCGCGACCAGCCTGATAAGGGACAGAACGTGGATGCGCCCTTCCACCGGTACCTTCGGCAGCGGTAGCAGCATCATGATGCCGAGCCCGACAACCATGCCGCCCAAGACATTGGCGACGCTGACGTTGCCCCACAACAGGACCCAGACTGCGGTCAACCAAGCAAGCGTCCACAGGCGAAGCAGCAGAAAGCGGTTCGGTAGCCTCATCGTCCGGCCTCTTCTCCAGCAATTCGATCCGTCAGCCGGTCGCCGACGAACTCTGCACCGCGGACCGCGTCGATGTAGACCGACCGGTCCCTCAGGTCCACCGCTGCCCGGTCGCTGATGTCGATGATGCGACCGGCGAACACCGTCAGCGCCAGTCCGACGATAACGAGCCCCGCCGTCGGGATGAGCATGAAGGCCGGGATGCGGCCGACGTCCTCGCGGTCGGCGAGCTGGATGTCGCTGGAATCGTCGATGAGCGCAGACGGGCTGTTGTCCGCCAGGTCGCCCTCGGGTGCGTCGGCGCGGGCTCGCCAGAACGCCTTGGTCCACACACGAGCGACGACATACAGCGTCAGGAGGCTGGTGACCGTTCCACCTGCGACGAGAATCCATGCGAGCACGCTGCCCTGCGCACTACCGGCCTGGAGCAGGGCAACCTTGCCGATGAATCCCGAGAACGGCGGAATGCCACCCAGATTCAGTGCAGGCACCAGGAACAGGATGGCGATCACCGGGCTTGCGGCGGCAAGGCCACCGAGTCGCCGCAGAGACGACGACCCCGCCTGACGCTCGATGAGGCCGACAACCAAGAAGAGGGTCGTCTGGACGATGATGTGGTGCGCGACGTAGTAGATCGCGCCCGACAATCCTGATTGCGTCGACAGTGCGACGCCGAACACCATGTAGCCGATGTGGCTGACGAGAGTGAACGACAACAGACGTTTGATGTCGCTCTGCGCAAGGGACCCGAAGATGCCGACGAGCATTGTGAGCAAACCGCACACCATCAGAACGTTGTCGAGCGATCCGTCGGGGAAGAGCAGCGTGTGCGCGCGAATGATCGCGTACACACCGACCTTCGTCAGCAACCCGGCGAACACCGCGGTGACCGGCGCCGGTGCGGTCGGGTAGGAGTCGGGCAGCCACGTCGACAGTGGGAACACCGCAGCCTTGATTCCGAACGCGACGAGCAGAACAGCGAAAATCGCGGTCCTGGTTCCTGTCGGGATGTCGTCGAGGCGAGTGGCGATGTGCGCCAGATTCAGCGTTCCAGTGGCGCCGTACACGAGTGCGATGCCGACCAGGAAGATCAGCGAGGACACCATCGACACCATGACGTACGAAACACCCGCCCGGACCCGATCCGCGCTCGCCCCCAACGTCAGAAGCACGAACGACGCGGCGAGCAGAACCTCGAAGCCGACGTACAGGTTGAACAGATCGCCCGCGAGGAAGGCGTTGCAGATACCCGCGGTCAGTGCGAGATAGGTGGGCAGGAAGATGGACACCGGCTGGTTCTCGTCGCCGTCGCGAATGCCCTGTCCGATCGAATAGATCATCACGGCGAGCAGCACGATAGAGCTGACGACCAGCATCATCGCGGCGAGTCGATCCACCACGAGCGAGATTCCGATGGGGGAGTCCCACCCGCCGACCTGCAGTGCGGACGTACCGTCACGGTCGGCGAGATAGAGCAGCGCCCCGGACACGGCAACCACGGCGACGAGTGCAACGACGGTGATGAGTCGCTGAACTCGCGGACGCCGGCCTGCGACGAGCGTGAGGGCCGCCGCGAACAGCGGAATCAGAACCGGTAGCGGCGTGAGGACGTCGATCGCGCCCGTGGAGACGGTCATTTCTCGTCTCCCTTCGAGCCGGTGTTGTCAGTTACTGCACTGGTGTCTTTCAGGGCACTGTCGATGCCGTCGAGACCCCGCATCTCGGGTTCGTCGTCGTCATCGTCGAAGTCGCCTTCGTGCAGATCCTCGTAGCATTCGAGATCTTCGATGTTCTTCAATTCCTCGATCGGTATGGGGTTGCCGCGAGAGTCGAATGCGTCGCCGCCGAAGCTCGGCTCGCCCGTGACCGGGTCGTCCGAGCGGTCGCGGTCGGGGGCCTCGGCCATGGATCGACGCTTGGAGACCTTGGTGTCCTCCGGGTCGTTCTCGACGTCGTCCCTGGTGTTGAGCGTGTACGAGCGATACGCCAGCGCAAGGACGAACGCCGCGATACCCATGGTGATGACGATGGCGGTGAGAATCACTCCCTGCGCCAACGGATCTGCCATGGTCTCGTGGATGGAGGTGTTCCTGCCGACGATCGGTGGGTTTCCGGGAGGCCCGCCGACGGTGAGGAGCAGGATGTTGACGCCGTTGCCGAACAGCAGCAGGCCCAACAGCATCTTGGTGATGGAACGCTCGAGGAGGAGATAGACGCCGCACGCGGCGAGAGCGCCGGCCACGATCAGCATTCCGAGATTCGCGGTCATCGGACATTCTCCTGGCGCTGCATTTCCACCTGTGCATCGAGACGAGCGCCGAGGCTTCGGAGAACGTCGAGTACGAGACCGACCACGATGAGATAGACGCCGAGGTCGAAGAACAGAGCGGTGACGAGCTTGATGTCACCGAGAAGCGGCAGCGTCACTTCGAATGTCGCCGACGACAATACGGGCGCCCCGAGGAACATCGACGTGACCGCGGTGCCGACCGCGAACACCAGTCCGAGGCCGAGAATCTTGCCTGCGTCGATCGGGACAGCCTCACCGAGCTCGTATCGCCCACCGGCCAGATATCGCAGCACGAGCGCGAGCCCAGCCGTCAGGCCTCCGGCGAATCCGCCGCCTGGCGCATTGTGTCCGGAGAAGAAGAAGTACACCGAGAGCACCATGATGGTCGGGAAGATCAACCGGGTGGTGACCTCGAGTACGAGCGAGCGATGCCGCGGATCGATGAGATCGCCGCCGAGCAGCCATGTCGTGTCCGATCCGACGCCGTTGTCGTTGCCCGTGTTGGGGGCGTCGGCGACCCGCGGAGCGCTGCCGAACCGACGGTTGCGAAACACAAGGCTCGCGACGCCGGTCGCGGCCACGAGCAGTACCGAGAT
>NZ_LVCV01000614.1 GCF_001647195.1 Rhodococcus sp. EPR-157
AAGTTGCAGCGAGATCGGGACGCTGTTGCGGGCGTTCATCGCGTACGCGCCGAGAACCGTGATCGTCGCGCCGACCGCGATTGCCAACGCGGCGCGGGGGAGTCGTGATCCGGCGGATCCTCGGTCGTCGACCTCGGCGGGCAGCTTCCGCAGGACCAGCACGAAGACGACGAGAGTCAAAGTCTCGACGAGGAACTGGGTGAGCGCCAGGTCGGGCGCGCCGTGTATTGCGAAGATGACGCCGCAGCCGTACCCAGTCAGGCCGACGAGAATGACGCTGGCGAGACGGTTGCGCATGACGGTGGCGCCGAGCGCACCGGCAATCATGATGAGCGAGACCACGATCTGGAGTGGTGTGTCGAACAGGACGAAGTCCAGTTCCGGCTCGAAGCCGACCGCGAGTACCGCCATCGGCAGCAGCACCAGCGTCAACAGGATCGTTCCCTGGGTCAACGGTAGTGAACCGCGCTGTGTCGTGCCGGTGAGCCGGATGGAGATGGTGTCCATACCTTTGAGGACCGCGTCGTAGACACGGTCGGCGTTGCCGAGTGCCGGGTGCTCGAACTTGAGGCGGTTGACCATCCGGTGCGCAACGAACAGCGCAACACCTCCTGTGACGACGACGACCGTCAGACCGAGGGGGAGGTTGAATCCGTGCCACAGCGAGAGGTGGTACGGCGCCTGACCGTACGAATCGACCGTGCGTGCGTACGGGCTCACGATGTGGTCGACGACCGGTGAGAAGACACCGGCCACTGCGCCGAGTACAGCGAGAAACGCGGGAGCCGCCAGGAAGAGTGCCGTCGGCTCGTGCATGTTCTTGACGGCCGGGCTCGGACGCTTGAGCTGTTTGCGTCCGAATGCGCCCCATACGAAACGGATGCTGTAGGTGACCGTCAGGATCGAACCGAGCACCAGACCTGTGACGACCACCGCACTGACGGCCGGATTGAGTGCCGGGGTGCCGATGACCGCGGACAGCGCGGTCTCCTTGCCGACGAATCCGAGGAACGGAGGTAGTCCCGCCATGCTGGCCGCGGCCAACCCGGCGACGACGGCGAGTATCGGCACCTTCTTGCCGAGGTGCGCGAGCTTGCGGATGTCACGGGTGCCCGTCGTATGGTCGATGATTCCGACCACCATGAAGAGCGCGGCTTTGAACATCGCGTGGGCGATGACCATCGTCAGCCCCGCGAGCATGGCCTTCTCGGTGCCGATGCCCACGAGGACCATCAGGAAGCCGAGCTGACTGACGGTGCCGAACGCGAGGATCAGCTTCAGGTCGAATGCGCGAAGTGCGCGCCAGCCGGCGACGATCATCGACAGCAGGCCGAGGGTGATGATCGTGGCTCGCCATGGGCCGGAGTCGGCGAACCCGGGCGCCAACCTCGCGACCAGGTAGATGCCTGCCTTCACCATCGCCGCCGCGTGCAGGTAGCCGCTGACCGGAGTCGGGGCGGCCATGGCGCCGGGAAGCCAGAAGTGCATCGGGATGATCGCGGACTTCGACAGCGCGCCGATGAGAATCAGCACGATCGCGACGCCGGGAAGCCATCCCGACGGCGCGTCGGCAATGACGTCGGACAGCTTGTAGCTGCCCGCCACCTGGCCGAGGATGATGATGCCGACCAGCATCGCCAAGCCGCCGGCTGTTGTGACGAGCAGAGCCTGCGTAGCTGCGCGGCGGGAGGAGGCGCGTTCGGCGTAGTGGCCGACGAGCAGGAACGACAGGACTGTCGTGATCTCCCAGAAGATGTACAGGACCAACATGTTGTCACTGGTGATGAGTCCGAACATCGCACCGGAGAACGCGACCATTTCGGCGGCGAAGATGCCGAGCCGTGGCTCGTCGTCCTCGAAGTATCGTGCGCAGTAGACCAGGATCAGTGCGCCGATTCCGAGGACGAGCAGCGACATGATCGCGGCGAGCGAATCGAACCGCATGTCGACGTTCATCGACAGGCCTGGGACCCACTCGATTTCGACTGTCTGCTCGGTGTTCCAGTTGCCGAACACCCAGACGAGACTGAAAAGCGGGACTAGAGCTAGTGGAAAGAAAGCACTTCGACCCCACCAGCGGACCAGCAATGGCGCGCACAAGGCCGCGACCAGGTGCGCAATCAAGATAGCGAGCAAAAAAGTACTCCGTCGTCTCTGGGTCGCGGCAGTCGTTGAGGGCTGTCGCGGTCGTCGTTGGGCGGCGTCGAGTAGTCGAACAAAACGGTCGGTACGCTCGCGGGCCGTGTGCTCGGCCGGCGAGTATAGGTTGTGTCCATCCTACTTTGCGTGGTCGACGCGCTGCATTCGGCGTGAATTCGGCACGGCAGTCGTTGACGGGTGCGACCCGGGCGGTCTATCGTAATCAACGAAATGGTTGATAAAGGAGATCGTTGATTATGCGCGAAGCGGGTTCGGGCAGTGACCGGCTCGACGAGGGCTTCATGGCCCTCGCCGATCCAGTGCGTCGGGCACTCGTCGCTCGCCTCAGTCGCGGCCCGCATACGGTGAACGACCTCGCCGAACCGTTCGAGATCAGCAAGCAAGCCATTTCACGTCACATTCAGGTCCTCGAGAACGCGGGCTTGGTGACGAGGTCACGCGACGCACAGCGTCGACCGGTCCATCTCGATTCCGCGCGGCTCGAGGAGCTGACCGAATGGATCGACAGGTATCGCATCATCCACGAACAGCAGTTCAGGAAGCTCGACGCGCTGCTGGCCACAACTAAGGAGCCGAAACCATGAGTAATCCCACCACGATCACCCTCCCCGAGGGAATGCCGTTCATTGCCATCTCACGTGAGTTCGACGCTCCCGTCGACGCCGTGTTTCGCGCCCACAAGGAACCCGAGCTCGTCAAGCAGTGGCTCGGCCCCAACGGCTACGACATGGAGATCGAGTGCTACGACTTCAGTACCGGTGGCAGATACAGGTACGTGCACATCGATCCGGAGGGAAACCGCTACGCGTTCAACGGTGTTTTCCATGTGGTGCGCGAAAACGAGTTCGCGATCCAGACTTTCGAGTTCGAGGGGTACCCGGACGTGGTGAGTATCGAGGCGCTGACATTCGTCGACCTCGGTGACGGCCGTACTCGCCTGGACATTCACAGTGCATATCCGTCGCTGGAGTCGCGAGACGGCATGGCGCAGAGTGGAATGGAAAAGGGTGTGTCCGAGGGGTACGAGCGACTCGACGTCATCTTGAAGGGCTGAGGGCATGGACTGGACGCTGGAAGTCGTGATGGTGCCCGTTACGGACCTGGACAGGTCCATCGAGTTCTACCGCGACCGGATCGGATTCGACCTCGACCACCACACCGTCAACGAGTTCATGACGGTTGCGCAGCTGACTCCCCGCGGATCGGGTTGTTCCATCGTCATCGGCACGCTGCCGGCGCAGCAGCAGATGGCTCCCGGTTCGCTCAAGGGGCTGCAGCTCGTGGTCGCC
>NZ_LVCV01000615.1 GCF_001647195.1 Rhodococcus sp. EPR-157
CTCTTCGGGTTCGCCGATCCCGACGGCAACACCTGGGCGGTCCAGCAGATGAAGGTGCGCGGGGAGAAGCCGCTGATTCCGCGGTAAATTCGGGGCGTGAGTGGAGCCTGCGGAATGAACCATCGGGGCGTGAGTGGAGCCTGCGCAAATAGTCGGATTCGCACTGCGGGGCTGGCGTTCGTCAGGGACCGTCGGATGCTTCAGGCTCGCTCGGTCGGTAAGTCGGCGTTCTACATGGCGGGCGGCAAGATCGACCCTGGTGAGACACCCGAGGAGGCGTTGCATCGGGAGATTCGCGAGGAACTCGATTCCGATGTGGTCGGTGTCGAGTTCCTCGGGCTGTTCGAGTCCGAGGCGTGGGGTCATCCGTCCGGAACTCCGCTGGAGCTTCATTGCTTTCGGGCGAATTTGGCGTCGGAACCCACGCCTACCAGCGAGATCGCCGAGATTCGCTTCTTCACTCGCGACGAGTATGCGGCGATGCCGTTCGTCGCTCCGGGGTCGTTGATGGTGTTCGACCGAATGAAGGAACTCGACCTGATCGATTGAAGGTGCTGCGTGGCTCGGGTAGGTTGAAATGCAGAGAACGCACGTTCTCTGCATTCGACCGCTAAGGAGCCTCAATGACGAGCTTGTCCCAGAAGGCCACAACCCTCCTCGAATTGCACAAGCCGGGTAACCCCGTCGTGCTCCCCACCGTGTGGGACGCGTGGTCGGCCAACCTTGCTGTCTCGGCAGGATTCGCTGCGCTCACCGTGGGCAGCCACCCAGTCTCGGATTCGATCGGAAAGCCCGACAACGAGGGCATCACGTTCGACGAACTGCTGGCGCGTATCTCCCAGATCAGCTCTGCCGTCGACGCTCCGCTGTCCGTGGACATCGAGTCGGGCTACGGCGAGGATCCCAAGCGGCTCATCGATGGCTTGATTTCGGCTGGCGCTGTCGGTCTCAACATCGAAGACACCGTCCACAGCGAAGGTGGCCGACTCCGTGAGGCGCAGGAGCACGCGGACTTCGTCGGCGCGCTGCGTGCCGCATCCGACGCGACCGACGTGCACGTGGTCATCAATGCGCGGACCGACCTGTTCGTCAAGCAGGTCGGTGACGAGAGCGACCGCGTCGACCGGGCAATTGCACGCTTGAAGCTCGCTGCCGATGCAGGCGCCGACTCTCTCTACCCCGTCGGCTTCCACAACGATGCGGACCACACCCGCCTCGCCGAGGAGCTCCCGTTGCCCATCAACGCAATCGCCAACCCCGTCGATGGCGATCTTGCGCACTTCGCGTCGCTGGGAGTGGGCCGCATCAGTTTCGGGCCGCTGTTCCAGGGTGCGCTCGCGGGGGAAGCCGCAAAGCTGCTCGCTCGCTGGAAGTAGGCGGCTCCGCCGCCAGTGGCACGGTTGAGTGCACCCAGGTGCACTTATTCGTGCCACTAGCGCGTAGCGCTGTAGGCCTTCAAATGTTCGACCTGCTCGGGATCCAGCGACGGACGGACCGTTCGGCGCGCAACCTCGACATCGGCGGCGGTGACGTCGGTGGCCTCCATGGACCGACGCATCGCAGTCAGGGCGGCCTCACGGAGCAGTGCCGAGCAGTCCGCAGCGGAATACCCGTCG
This sequence comes from Rhodococcus sp. EPR-157, assembly GCF_001647195.1. Taxonomy (GTDB): domain Bacteria; phylum Actinomycetota; class Actinomycetes; order Mycobacteriales; family Mycobacteriaceae; genus Rhodococcoides. Next base: position 1,617 of record NZ_LVCV01000615.1, read on the forward strand.
AGCCCTTCGGCAAGCGAATCCAGATCGACGTCGTCCGCCAGCGGAATCGACTTGCCCGACGCCCGAAGGATGTCTTTGCGTGCGTCGGCATCCGGCGGTGGCACGAAGACCAGGCGTTCGAGACGGCCCGGTCTGAGCAGTGCGGGATCGATGAGATCGGGCCGGTTGGTGGCCCCGAGGACTACGACATCACGCAGTGGTTCGACGCCGTCCAGCTCGGTCAGGAGCGCCGCAACGACCCGATCTCCGACGCCGGAGTCCGAACTCTGTCCGCGTCGCGGTGCGAGTGCGTCGACTTCGTCGAGAAAGATCAGCGACGGTGCCGAGTCGCGTGCGCGTTGAAAGAGTTCGCGTACAGCCTTTTCCGAGGATCCGACCCACTTGTCCATCAGTTCGGCACCTTTGACCGCGTGCACGCTGAGTTGGCCTGAGCTGGCAAGCGCACGGACGAGGAAGGTCTTTCCGCATCCGGGTGGACCGTAGAGGAGCACGCCGCGGGGAGGCTCGATTCCCAAGCGCGAGAACGAGTCCGGATGCTGGAGCGGCCAGAGCACTGCCTCGGTGAGTGCCTGTTTGGTTTCGACCATGTCGCCGACATCGTCGAGAGTGATGCTTCCGATAGCCAATTCCTCTGCCCCCGAACGGGACAGCGGACGAATGACCTCGAGTGCGCCGAGGAGGTCTTGCTGGGTAATACGTGGATCCGAGCTATCCGAACTGGCCCGTGATGCTGCCCGCAGAGCTGCTTCTCGGACGAGCGCGGCCAGGTCGGCCACGACGAAACCTGGTGTTCGTGACGCGATCTCCCCGAGCGTCAGGCTGTCGGTCGGCGATGTACGGAGGAGATGATCGAGCAGCGCGGTCCTGCCTGCGCCATCCGGTAAGGACAGTGTGAGTTCGCGATCGCACAGGTCCTGAGCGCGAAGGCGGGCATCGGTGGATTCGGGGTGCGCAGTGGTGGCGACGAACGCAATCCCCGAGGTGTCGACTGCGCGCCTGAGCTGATCGAGGACGAGCGTCGACGCCGGTTCCGTCGACGCCGGAAGTAGTGCGTCGATGTCGGAGATCAGCAGAACCCCGCCCCCGGAGAGGCTGTCGACGGCCGAGGATATGGCGTCGACCCGCGCGGGGGCGTCGAGTGCGCCGATCGAGGGGCCGTCGAGTTCGGTGACGGGACGGCCGGCCAGAACCGCGCGCGCAAGCGTCGCCTTTCCGACACCGGCGGGACCGGTGATCAACACACCCAGGTGTGGCGATGCGCCGAGCTTCGCCAGGAGTTCGGCCTCGTCGAGCGCGAGCCGTAGCCACTCGGATAGCTTCGCCCGCTGCGCGCTCACTCCCACCAGTTCGGTGATGGGAACGGCAGTCGCCACCGTTCGGACAGGTGTCGGCGCCCCTGCTTCGCCCCACGCCACTGCCGAGTTGGGTTGCACGCTGACCGGTCCATCGGTCGGGTCCGTCGACGACACGGTCAGCAGCTCGGTGGGCCAGGCGACTC